>JACCZI010000046.1 GCA_013696015.1 Nocardioidaceae bacterium | reverse complement strand
TCGAGGCGCTGCCGGCCGTGGCGTGCCGCAGCAGGATGAGTGGCCAGGACGGGCGGGGGTCGGCCAGGAACCAGTCGAGAGCCTCCTGGTACTGAGTCCCCTGAAGCCTGCGCCTCGCCTCCCTGGGCGTCAGCCACTCGATCGCGTCGATCTCGTCGCATGCCTGGAAGTCTCCGCTGGTAGCCACCATGTCCCAGTAACGGACCCGCTTGGCCGAGCCGTTGACCCGGTACCGCAGCTTGCCCAAGGCACGACCCAGCCTGACGTCGCTGCCGGTTTCCTCCTTCACCTCGCGCAGCGCACCGAGAACGGGCGGTTCACCAGCCTGCAGCTTGCCTTTGGGCAGCGACCAGTCGTCATACTTCGGCCGATGCACCAGCACGATCTCGACACCCCGGTCCGCAGGCCGCCAGACCACACCGCCGGCGGCCTCGATCACTGTGCCTCGCCCATCAAGGCGCCGTACCCGCACCGGGACCGAACAGGGCGTCGTGGCATTCCTGCCAGAGGGCTGTGTAGGCCTGAGCCGCTCGACCGCCGGGGTTGGAGACAACCACGGGCTGACGGGTGAGACCCATCCGCTCCACGTCGGTCGCGGATGGCACGGAGGCCTTCAGGATGTCGGATCTGTTGTGCGGCAGGTCCCGCATGATGTCGGCGTGCAGCCGTTTCCTACCGTCGACCATCGAGAAGAAGGCGCGGACGTCGGGACGTCGGCCGTCCAGCGCGGCGACGACCCCCAGCAACTGGTCGAACGTGCGCAGCGACAAAGTCGTCGGGATGAGCGGCACCAGCAGCAGGTCCGCCGCCTGGAAGACGTTCTCCGACACCAACGAGATGCTTGGCGGGCAGTCAAGAACCACGAGGTCGTAGTCGAGCGACAACGGCTTGAGCAGCTTGCCTAGTTGCCTGGTCGGCCGTTTGGCGTCGTCGAGCATAAGGTCCATGTGCCGGTACGAGAAGTCCGCGGGGAGCAGGTCAAGGCCGGGGAAGTCGGTGGCCTTGATCGCGTCATCGATGTCGCGCTTGCCCCTGACCAGCGCCTTGCCGCCGCCTTTGATGCGGGGGCGGACGCGAAACAAGAAGGTGGCGGCAGCCTGCGGATCGAGGTCCCAGACGAGGGTGCGCTGACCGTCGCGAGCGGCGAGGTACGCGAGGTTGAGAGCGGCGCTCGTCTTGCCGACGCCGCCTTTGATGCTGTACGTCGCGACCGTTCTCATGGGCGCGCCTCTGTCAAAGCTGAGAGGCGGCTCCGGTTCTTGGCTCCGGCGAACTCCGAGAAACGGTCGGCGAACTCGGTGCGGGCAGTGCGTTGCTGGTCCTCGAGGACGGCGACCAGCCGACCAATGGCCAACAACGCGGCCGCTGGTGTCTTCTTGGCCTCGAGCAACCGCTCCGCGTACTCCTCCAATGCGTGCCGTTGCACCTGCGTGTCCTGGAACTGCCCCAGGTTGAGCTGCAGGGCCTTGAGCTCGACGAGCAGCGACCGGTGCAGCTTGGGCTCGTAGAGCGAGCTGAAGAACTCCAGCAGGTAGCGCAGCTCCTTACAGCGCTTGCGCAGGTCATGCAGGGACTCCGCAGGTGAGGCGTCGTCGATGCGGCTGCCGTCGCGCAGCACGTGCCGTGCCACCCGGCGGATGCGCGCATCGGCGAGCTCACCGATGGAGGTGGTGCCCACCGGGCCCGCCCCAGTTGACGGGGCCTCAGCGTCGACCGCTCGGCTCCACTCCTTGCACAGTCGTTGGTACCGCGTTGAGCGGAGCTCGGTGCGCAGGCGGGCGTGGGCGCGACGCTTCTCGTCGGAGACAAGGGCGTGAAGCGGATCTAGATCGCCGCTGCTGACGCCGACCCGCTGTCTGAACGCAGGAAACTCGAGGAGGCAGACGTCGAGATCGCGAGTCGGGGTGGTCGCCTGCCCGAGCCACCGGAACTCGTCGCGGAAGCGGTTCTCCAGCTCGACCGGCAGCGAACCGGCTAACTCCTTCAGGGCCGATCGAGTCCGGCGTACCGCGACGCGGAAGTCATGCAGATACTCGGTGTCGAGCTCCTGAACCACCCCCGCCCGGTTGGCGTTCATCACCTGCAGCAACGTGCGATAGATGAGCCTCGCGGCGTCGTACGTGGACACGTCGCGGTTCAGGTCCAACGAGAGCTTGCTCGTGTAGTCGCCCGGCCGACGACCGGTGGCGGCGACGGCTTCCTCGAACAGGGAGCTGGAGATCGGCTCCACGCCCGCCGTCCCTGCGAGTTCCTCGCTGAGCCGCGAGGCGTGCCTGTCGTACCCCCGCAACGGCACGACCGACAACCGGTACTTAAGCGTTGCGCGCCGCCCGCCGTGGTCGACGCGCGAGTCTGACAGCACGAGGCGGGCCACGGTTTTTGCGTCGTCGTTGCGGGCGGCGAGTACGACGGAGCTCGAGTCGACAGAAGCGACCGCCGCGAGAGCCCGCAGTCCCAGGACACCAGCAAGTCGACCGCGCAGCTTGCCGGGCAGCTCGCCGTTCATTGCTGTGCCGTTGTGAGCGGCCGCCCTCGCCACCACGGTTCCGGTCTCGCGGTCGGACAGCTCGAGGGTGTCATCGACGTGTGCGAGCACGTAACCCGCCCGGTAGAGGCGCCAGTCGAACGTGTCCAGGAACATGAGGCTGCGCACTTGCTCCGCCTCGATGGACAGCGCCATCCGCTGGTAGATCTCCTTCGAGGCCCGGGCCCAGTCGTCAGCCGCGCAGGTGAACTCCTTCGGCGCTGACATCGGGCTGTCTCCGGGGTGGCCTCGGTGGCGGACTGTCGGCTCATCATGCCGTCACTGTTTGCCGGGCTCGCACGAGACACCCCGGCGACTCCGACACCTTGTCCGGCGGACGGTCTTGCCAGCGGCTCGACGCGGTGCCAGGGTCGAGCCGTTGGCTCACCGGCGACCGCGCGGTAGGCGAATGGAGGCGTCGGCCGGTGTGCCCTTCATAGAAGAGGCCCGCGATGGAGGCACCCTCGTATCCCCCACGGTTCATCGGCCATCCAGCGGTCGCCAGGGCTGCAGCTGCGGCAGCGACGGCGCTGTTGATGGTGGCCGCCTCGACTCAGGCGGCGCCAGCGATGGCACCGGAAGAGAGCCAGCCGGTTGCGGCGGCCAAGGTGACCATGCGCCCCGGCGACAACATTGTGTACGCCGCCGCTGCGGCCGCAGCGAAGCGGAAGTGGCTGTTCGGCAAGCCGTCCCACACGTACGAACAGAGTCCCGTCACCGGCACCATCTATGTCAGCACGCTCGAGCAGGTCGGGTACAAGGGCGCGGCGGACGCGAGCTCGCCCAAGGCGGGCCAGGTGTACCTCAGGTCGATCTGGGTCGGACGCTCCGGGTTCGACGACACAGGTGACGAGGCCGTCACCGAGGTGATGTTGCCTCGCAAGACAAAGCTCGCGATCGGCAAGTCCAACCCCGTTCGCTGCTACACCGGCGTCGCCGAGGGCAAGTCGCGTCAGATCAAGGGCAAGAAGTGCCCCAACCGGGCCACCAAGGGCGCGTACGGCTTGGAATTCTCACCGCCGAAAGGCGCCTGGAACGTCCCCACGGGCCACTGGGTCCAGGTCATCTTCCCGCTGCGGTCCTCCAAGCCGCTCAAGGGTCTGGCCGACACTCCCGCGGCATGCATGATGGGAGCGGTCAAAAACCTGAACGGCTACGTCGTTGGTCCGCTCTGGGACGCCCCGGTCGGGGGAGAGAGCTGCCCCACGGCGGATGGTCACGGCCCCTACCAGGGTGTCTTCGTGGCCAAGCGCTAGCGGCGCCGGCTGCTCGGAGATGTGGCGGTGGCGGTGGGATTTGAACCCACGGTTGACTTGCGCCAACACACGCTTTCGAGGCGTGCTCCTTCGGCCGCTCGGACACGCCACCGCGCTCGAGGCTACCGGACCTGGTGCAGCCGCCGCCGTCTGTGAACCGCGGCTCCCAGCATCAAGGCGAGCAGGCCGGCCGGCAGCCCGAGGACAAGGGGCAGGATGCCTCCGGCGTTCAAGGTTTGCTGCGAGGCGATGGTCACGCGCAGCGCCGAACTGGTGGTCACCCGGTCCGTTCCCTCCAGGGTCGTCAGGCTGACGAACAGCACGAAGTCCCCACTGTTCACCGCTTGCACCTTCCAGTCGATGCGTGTGAGTCCGGCTGCCGGGACGGTGCCCAGGAACTCGGTCCGTTGAGAGGACCAGTCCTCAGGATCGACGTACACGTCGGGGTCGAGGGTGACGACGTCTAGGTGTGCCACCACTCCGGGCCGGTCCATCCGGCTGTCGTTTCGCACCGTCGAGGTGAAGCTGAACCGCTCCCCGATCCGAGTGGACAACGCGTTCTGGTCATTCGTGACGGACAGGCCGGACGCGGCGCTCGACGCCGGTGCGAGGTCACGAGTCGCTGCGGCCGGCGTCGCGGCGGCAATGACCAGCAGCAAGAAGATCAGGCCAGCGATCCAGCCCCTCATGACCTGTCCCCTGATCCGAGCGTCAGCTGTCCCGCTGCAGCCAAGGCAGCAGCGACCGCTACCACAGCAGCCACCAGCGGGCCGATGAGCCAGCTGGCCTCCGCGCCGAAGCTGTGCCCGTTGACAATCACCGCGCCGAGGAAGTGCAGTCCGGCGGTGAACGGGTCCACGTGAAGGAGCAGGTCGCCGACCCAGGCGTTCTGTACGCCGGAGGGCATCTGTGTTGGCGCGTACAGGGCAAGCAGGCCGAGCAGGCACACCGAGAGGCTGAGCCGGTTCGATCCCGCCAGCGTGCTGGTGAACATGCCGAAGCCGGCCAGAAACAAAGCCAGCAAGGTCCCGACGACCAGTCCACTGAAGACCGCTGACGTCACCACACCGACACCACGGCCGAGATACCACAGGTAGGGCATCGCCACGACGAAGGCAGCAATCCAGAGCGACATGGCGGCAACGGCCTTGCCGAGGACCAGTTGGCGCCGCGATGCCGGAACCAGCAGGAGGCTCTCGAGGGTTGCTCGCTCGCGCTCGCCGCTGACGGCGTCGGCTGCACCCAGCAGGACGAGCAAGCCACCCACGGCAACCGCCACCTGCAGGGTCAGGCTGACGGCCTCGCGCTGTTCGAGGAAGTTGAGCGCCTGGTTGGACGCCACCAGGTACGACGTGACGCTGAGCAGGAGCGCGTACACAACCATGAGGGGCAGTCCACGGCCGCCGAGCCACAGGTCACGCAGTTCGCGTCCGGCAACCACTGTCCAGGGCGGGCGACGCGTTCCGACCTCGGCCGATGCGGCTGTCATGAGGACGCCTCCGTGACCGCAAGGAACGCGTCGCTGAGGCGACCCCCTTCGAGTCGGAAGCTGAGCACGGGGACGTCCGCATTGAGCAGGCACGCCATGACCGAGGTGGCAGCGACGTCTGACGACATTCCTGCGGGCATGATCAGCCGTACCTCCCCCTGCGCGCCATTGGCCAGCGCCTCGGCGGCGATCGCGCCCGACGAGAACGCACGAAGCGTTCGCTCGACGAGATGGGTCGAAACCTGAACGAGGGCCTCTCGAGGGGCGGCCGCGCGGTGGACGACCTCGGTGACGGTGCCTTGTGCGACGACACGGCCACGGCTCAGGATCAGCACCGCGTCACACAGGTTCTCGACCTCGCCGAGCAGGTGGGTGCTCAGCACCACGGTGGCACCGTGCTCGTGGGCGATGCTCGAGATGAGCCGCAGCATCTGCACCTGACCGACCGGGTCGAGCCCGAGCGTCGGCTCGTCGAGGAACACGACCTCGGGATCGTTCACGAGCGACCGCGCGATGCCCAACCGCTGCCGCATCCCCCGGCTGTAGCCCGAGATCAACGACCGACCTCGTTCCGCGAGTCCGACCTCACCGAGCAGCCTGCGGGCAGTCCCCCGCGCCGAGCTGCGTGGTCGACCGAACAGCTGCGCGTGGTATGTCAGCCACTCCTCTCCGGTCTGCCCGCGCGGATAACCAGCGCTCTCGGGGAGCACGCCGATCCGGCGGCGGATGTCCTGCGGGCGACTGTTGGGTACGCCCGCCACCGCGAACCAGCCGGCGTCCGGGCGCAGGATCGTCGACAGGATGCGGACCACGGTGGTCTTCCCAGCTCCGTTAGGGCCCAGGAAGCCCAGGATGTGGCCCGCCCCCAGCTCCAGATCGAGAGACTCGAGAGCCAACGCGTCACCATAGGACTTGCGTAGCCCGCGCACCTCGAGTGCTAACAACCCTGACATGCTCACAGTGAAGCGGGGACGACCTGAAGGCAGCCTGAACGGCCGCTGATCAGCCGCCGGCTGGCCGACGTCGCCGCGCCGGGGTTTGCGCAATTGGCGGGAAGTTACCGTCGACGCAGTCGTGCGAGGTCACCTTCCCGCCAATTGCGAGATCTACGCGCGTCCCGGTGGCGCAGCGAAGAAGCCCTGTAGCAAGGCGCTCGACTCCTCCGCCAGCACGCCAGCGACCACCTCGGGACGGTGGTTGAGCCGCCGGTCACGTACCACGTCCCAGAGCGAGCCGACCGCACCAGCCTTGGCGTCGTACGCGCCGAACACCACCCGGTCGAGGCGCGCCAGCACCGCAACGCCCGCGCACATCGTGCACGGCTCGAGGGTGACCACCAAGGTGCAGCCGGACAGCCGCCAGGCGCCACGCGTTCTCGCCGCCGCTCGGATGGCGACCAGCTCGGCGTGGCCGGTCGGATCGGCGTCGCGCTCGCGTACGTTGAAGCCCGCGCCGATTTGGCTGCCGTCGGTATCGAGCACCACAGCGCCCACCGGGACGTCCCCGGCCGGCAGCGCCAGCCGCGCCTGGTCGAGGGCGTCGCGCATCGCATCGGCCCAGGCAGCGACCGTCACCCGGCGGCTCACACAGCGACGGCGTCGACCGCAGCCCGGAACTGACGCTCGAACCCGAGCTTGCGGGCGACATCGCCAAGTGCCTCGTCGGGATAGAGCTCGATGTCGTCACACAGCACCCCGAGGTCCATCGCAGACAGCCCGAGGTCTGCGACGATGCCGAGGTCGCCAGCGGGGGCAGGTTCCTCGTCGTCGTCGGGTTCGGGCAGCTCGAGGGTCTCCAGCACCTGCCTGGCAAGAGGCCATTCACTCGCGGCCGTCACGTCGGACAACAGCAGTCGCACCTGGGCTCCGAGGACGCGGACCAGCACGAAGAAGTCCTCGTCCACCGACACCAGACCCAAGGCGCCGGTGTCGGCGGGCCACACCCGGAGTGCCGGCACAAGCGTGTCGAGGGCCTCGGCGACACGCGGCGGCAGCGTCGCGACCTGCCACAAGCCCTCCTCGCGGTAGGCGACGACGGCGAAGTCGACTGCGGCCTCGGGCATGTGTCCAGGGTGGCAGAGGACAGGAGTCGTGACCAGGGCACAGTACGGTTGCGAGCCATGCGCATCCACGTCGCGGATCATCCGCTGATCGCGCACAAGCTGACGGCGCTCCGCGATCGGGACACCGACTCCCCAACGTTTCGCCGCCTCGTCGACGAGCTCGTCACGCTGCTGGCGTACGAGGCGACCCGAGACATCCGCACCGACGACGTGACCGTGCAGACACCCGTGGCCATGGCGCGCGGGGTGCGCCTGCGCAACCCCCAGCCTCTGGTCGTGCCGATCCTGCGGGCCGGGCTGGGGATGCTCGAGGGGATGCAGCGGCTGCTGCCCACCGCCGAGGTCGGGTTCCTCGGCATGCTGCGCGACGAGCAGACGCTCCGCGCCTCTACGTACGCCGAACGGCTGCCCGAGAACCTGGCCACGCGGCAGTGCTACCTGCTCGACCCCATGCTCGCCACCGGCGGGACGCTCGTGGCCGCGATCGAGTTCCTGGTGCGGCGGAGAGCCGACGACATCACCGCGGTGTGCCTGCTCGCGGCACCGGAAGGGATTGCGCGAGTGGAGGCGGAGACCGCCGACGTGGGAGTGCCGGTGACGCTGGTCACCGCGGGGCTCGACGAACGTCTCGACGACAAGGGGTACATCGTGCCCGGCCTCGGAGACGCGGGTGACCGCTTGTACGGAATCGCGGGCACCGTGCGTGAGGAACCGGTCCGGTAGCCGGCCCGCCGGTCACAGGGCCTTGACGGCGTTCAGCAGCTTGCTCATGGAGTCCTTGGCGTCACCGAAGAGCAGAGTGGTCTTGGGGTCGTAGAGCAGCTCGTTCTCGATGCCGGCGAAGCCCGGGCGCATCGAGCGCTTCATGAACACGATCTGCTTCGCCTCGTCCGCCCTGAGGATCGGCATGCCGTAGATCGGCGCGCCGGGCGTCGACTTGGCCGCCGGGTTGACCACGTCGTTGGCGCCGACGACGAGCACCACATCAGCCCGCTTGAAGTCGCCGTTGACGTCATCCATCTCTTTGAGCTGCTCGTACGGCACCTGCGCCTCGGCGAGGAGCACGTTCATGTGACCCGGCATGCGACCGGCGACTGGGTGGATGGCGTAGTCGACGTCGATGCCTCGTTCGCCGAGCAGGTCGACCAGCTCGCGCAGCGCGTGCTGCGCCTGGGCCACGGCGAGGCCGTAGCCGGGCACGACGATGACCCGCGAGGCGTACGCGAGCAGGATCGCCACGTCCTGGGGGCCCCCGGAACGTACCGGCCGGTTGCTGATCTCACCACCGCCGAGCGTCGAGCCGCCCTTGAGCGCGCCGAACAGCGTGTTGGCCAGTGAGCGGCCCATGGCGGTTGCCATGAGCTTGGTCAGGAAGGTTCCCGACGCGCCAACCAGCGTGCCGCCCACCAGCAGCAGCGTGTTGTCGAGCACGTAGCCGCCGGCGGCGACCGAGATGCCCGTGAAGGCGTTGAGCAGCGAGATGACGATCGGCACGTCCGCACCGCCGACGGGCAGCACGAGCAGCACACCCAGCGCGAGCCCGGTCAGCCCGATCACGACCCCGAGGATCACCAACGGGTCGAGCACGACCAGGACGGAGAGCGCCAGCGCCGCGACCAGCGAACCGCCGAAGGCGACCGGCAACCCCCGGAAGATCACCGGCCGGGTCGTCATAATCTCCTGAAGCTTGGCGAACGTGACCAGGGACCCGGAGAAGCTCACTGCCCCGACGACGATGGTGAACGCCGTGGCCGCGAGCGCAAAGCGCTCGGCGCTGTCCCCGAGCCGGGTCAGGTCGTGCAGCTCGAGCAGGGCGACCAGGGCCGCCGCTCCGCCACCGACTCCGTTGAAGAGAGCCACCAGCTGAGGCATCTGCGTCATCTGCACCCGGCGGGCACCGATAACCCCCGCCACGGCGCCGATCACGACAGCGCCCAGGATCGGCACCAGGTGATCGAGGTCCCTCTCGAAGAACACGATGACGCAGGCCAGCACCGCACCGAGCGCACCGATGAGGTTGCCGCGCCGCGCGGTTCGCGGGGACGACAGGCCCTTGAGGGCGAGGATGAAGCACACCGCCGCCGCCAGGTACCCGAGCTGCACCTCGGTGGGGATCATGCGTCCCCACCGGTGGGCGGGGGTGCCGGCTTTCGACGGCCGGCAAACATCTGCAGCATCCGGTCGGTCACGACGAAGCCGCCGACCATGTTCACCGTCGCGAGCACGACCGCGACCAGACCGACAACCGTCGCCCCCGTCGAGTCCGACGTGCCGGTGACCAGGATCGCGCCGACCAAGATGATGCCGTGGATCGCGTTGGCGCCCGACATCAGCGGCGTGTGCAGGGTCGTCGACACCTTCGAGATGACCTCGACGCCGACGAACACACTCAGCACGAAGATCGTCAGCCAGACGACGGACTCCGTCACGACGATGCCCCCTGAAGCGGTTCTGCCCCGAGCATCTCCCGGGTGGGTGCATGACGTACGTCGCCGGCATGGGTCACACAGCTGCCGGAGACGATCTCGTCGTTGAAGTCGGGCGCGAACGCCGCATCGTCGGCGGCCATCAGCGTCAGGAGGCTCACGATGTTATGGGCCAGCAGTCGGCTGGCCGGCTGCGGCATCGAGCTCGCCACGTTCGACGCTCCCCATACCGAGGCGCCGCCGATCAAAACCACCTTGCCGGGGACCGAGCCTTCGACATTCCCGCCGGTCTCGGCTGCGAGGTCGACGACGACCGAGCCCGGTTTCATCTGCGCCACCATCTCCTGCGTCACCAGCAGCGGCGCCTGCCGACCCGGAACCGCAGCAGTGGTTATGAGAGCGTCGGCGGCTGCGATGTACGGCGTGAGCAGCTCGCGCTGTCGCTCAGCCCGGTCCTGCGTCATCTCGCGGGCGTACCCACCCGTCCCCTCCAGCGAGTCGAGGTCGAGGTTGATCGACTGGGCACCCATCGAGCGAATCTCCTCGGCGGCCGCGGCGCGCACGTCGTACGCCTTGACCACGGCCCCGAGGCGCTTGGTGGTGGCGATTGCCTGCAGACCCGCGACGCCGGCGCCGAGCACCACGACCTCCGCCGGGGGGACGGTGCCGGCGGCGGTCATGTTCAGCGGCAGGAACCGCCGCAGCAGCCCCGCCGCCACGATCGCGCAGCGGTAACCGGCGACCAGCGACTGCGAGGACAGCGCGTCCATCGACTGTGCGCGCGAGATGCGCGGCACCAGCTCGAGCGAAAAGGTTGTGATCTCGCAGTCGCGCAGGTTGGCGATCTGCTCCAGACTCTGCGCCGGCGGGAGGAACGAGATCGTCGCGGCCCCGGCACGCAGCGATCGGATCTGGTCGATACGCAGCGGCTGCACCGACAGCACCACGTCGACCTCACGCAGGCCGTTCGGCACCACGGTCGCCCCAGCCTCGGAGTACTCGGCGTCGGGGAACTGCGCGTCGGCCCCGGCACCGGGTTCGACGAGCACCTCGTGCCCGGCGCCGACCAGCCGGGCCACGAGCTCGGGCACCAGCGCCACGCGCGCCTCACCCTGAAGGCTTTCCTTGACCACGGCGATCCTCACGGGAGCCAACCGTAAGGCAAGGCGGAACACGCGTTGACTGTGGCGCGGGTTGACGCCCCGCGCGGACTCACGACTCGTAGGTCAGCAGGTCGCCGGGCTGGCACTCGAGGGCCCTGCAGAGGCCGGCGAGCGTCGAGAAACGCACTGCACGCGCTCGGCCGTTCTTGAGGACGGACAGGTTGACGACGGTGATGTCGACGCGGTCAGCGAGCTCCGTCAGGGTCATGCCTCGCTCCTCGAGGAGCCGGTCGAGTTGGACGCCGATGCCGTGCTCTGAGATGGCGACCACCTCAGATGGTGCCTTCGACATCGTCGCGGAGGCGTACTCCGCGAGCGAAGACCTCGGCGAGGGCGAAGACGCCCAGACCAACGAGCGGACCCGCTTCGGAGATACCGAACGGTGTGTCCAGGATCGTCCCCGTCGAGGTAGTGGCGGCCAGCGCGTCTTCGAATGCGGTGGTGAGCAGCGATACCGCTGGAAGGCCGAGGAGGCACAAGAATCCGATGCCGCGTAACCGCCGGACGTTGACAGCGGTGAAGGGGTCTCCGTCAGGCACGGATCGGAACAGCCCGCGGGCGAGCCACATGATGGTCACGAGCGGCACGATGACCACGGCGTCACGACCGGCGGCAAGCAACCGCTGCTCTCGGCTGGCGTCACGGATGCGGATCGTCACATCAACGGAGCTGGGGGGTAGGACCGAGGCGGGGAGCCGCTCCACGTGGTCTCCTGCCACTGTCTGATGCACCGCAACCTCGTCGTTGCCGAGGAGTGCACCGACGAGCGCGTAGACGCCCGTACCGACTCCCACGACCACCAGGAGGGTGGCGATTCCGGCGAGGATGGTCGCGGCGCCGTTCGAACGGGACTCTGCCATGGGACGTGATCCTTATCGATAATCGGTGTATCGAAGAACGATAGCATCGGAAATCGATATGTCAATGGCCGCGACGGGCGGGCGTTACCGTTGGGTCGTGAACCCGCTGTCCGGAATTCTCGGCGAGGCCTGGCGCATGTACCGAGCCCACGCCTTGCACCTGCTGACGATCGCCTTTGCGGTCTATGTCGTCGCCACGCTCATCCAGGCGCTTCTCACGAGTTCCCTTGGGGTCGTTGGCGCTCTCCTGGCCTCCATCGTCGGGATCATCGCGGCATTTCTTGTGCAGGCAGCACTGGTCAAGGCGGTTGAGGATGTTCGCGACGGCCGAGTCGACCTGTCGTTGGGTGACACGTTGAAGGCTGCGGGTCCCGCCGTGGGACGGGTCGCGATCGCGTCGATCCTTGCCGGCATCGCGATCGGCGTCGGTCTGATCTTGTTCATCGTGCCTGGTCTGTTCCTGCTCACGATCTGGTGCCTGATCGTCCCGGTCCTTGTCATCGAAGGCGTGAGCATCGGCACCTCTTTCAGCCGCAGCCGCCAGCTCGTCCGAGGTTTCCACTGGAATGTCTTCGCGACGATCGTCACCGTGTTCGTGCTCGCGATCGTCGCGGCCATCGTGCTCAGCCTCATCCTGGCGCCGCTGCCTGACGCTCCGCGTCAGATCCTGAGCGGGCTGATCTCCGGAACCCTCTTTGCGCCGTTCTCGGCGCTCGTCGTGACGTTGGCGTACTTCCGACTCGTGCACTCTCAGGAGAGCGTCACCGGCACCGGGTGAAGCGAGGTCGAGCCAGGTTGGCGGTCCTCAGTAGTAGTGCGGATAGCCCGACCAGTCGGGGGGGCGGTGTTCCAGGAAGGCGTCACGTCCTTCGGCGGCTTCATCGGTCATGTAGGCGAGACGGGTCGCCTCCCCGGCGAACAGCTGCTGGCCCACCAAGCCGTCGTCGACCAGGTTGAACGCGTACTTCAACATCCGCTGCGCCGTCGGGCTCTTGGCGTTGACCTCCGCAGCCCACTCCAGCGCGACCGCCTCCAGCTGGTCGTGTGGGACGGCGGCGTTGACCATGCCCATGGCGTACGCCTCGTCGGCGTCATACGTTCGGCCCAGGAAGAAGATCTCGCGAGCGCGTTTCTGACCGACCTGGCGGGCCAGGTAGGCGGACCCGAAACCGCCGTCGAAGCTGGCGACGGCAGCGTCGGTCTGCTTGAAGCGGGCGTGCTCACGGGAGGCGAGCGTCAGGTCGCACACGACGTGCAGCGAGTGACCGCCGCCGACCGCCCAGCCCGGCACGACCGCTATCACCACCTTGGGCATGAAACGGATGAGCCGCTGACAATCCAGGATGTGCAGTCGGCCCAGACGAGCCGTGTCACCACTCGCGTCGTCGGCGTACTCGTAGCCGACCCGGCCGCGGATGCGCTGGTCCCCGCCGGAGCAGAACGCCCAGCCACCATCGGTGGCAGACGGCCCGTTGCCTGTGAGCAGGACACAGCCGACGTCGGACGCAGCCCGGGCGTGCTCGAGCGCCCGCAGCAGCTCGTCGACCGTCCGCGGGCGGAACGCATTTCGCACCTCCGGCCGGTCGAAGGCGATCCGAACCGTGCCGGAGTCGACAGCCCGGTGGTAGGTGAGGTCGGTGAGATCCGCAAAGCCAGGCACAGGCCGCCAGGCGGCTGCATCGAAGGTCGCCGAAACGGGGCTGGGGGCGGTCATGGTCGTCAGGTTGTCAGACGACACCGGCTGGCGTATCAGATGCCGTCCGGGGACTCCAAGCCGCAGGCCTCGTCCCAGCTGGCCAGCTCCAGTCTTAGGGTGTTGCGAAAGATCCGCTGGATCTCCGGCGTCGCGTGCAGCTTGTCCACCAGTTGGCTCAGGCCATTGACAAACCCGGCCTGGTAGCTGGTGCTCCACATGTCGATGAAGTCCCAGTACCTCACCTCGGGGCTGGCGATCTCCCGTGCCCGGCTCCAGGCGTCGAAGTAGAGGCTTTCGACAGCAAAGGCGACCACAACGCCTCGCGCCCAGCCCTGGCCTACCGAGGCCATGGCGTAGGAGCTGTAGTCCATCGAGCGCGCAGTTGGCGCTGCGTTGATGTCGACGCCGTGCTCTTTCGCGAACTGCTCCGCTAGACGAAGCTCCTCGTCCAGCTGCCGGATGGCCTGGAACATGAGCTGACTGGCCCGGGTGTCCGGCGCCAACGTCCCCATCACCATCATGAAGCGGCGGTAGGTACGCAGGAAATGGGAGTTGATGACGATCCAGTGCTCGAAGGCTTCACCGCTGATCGAGTCGTCAGCGGTGTTCGCGATCAACGGATGGGTCACTGCCCGGGCCCACTCGGCAGCATTTTGGGATCGCAGCTGCGCGGACGTCGTGTCGGTGCCGGTGGACATGCTTCACATAGTGGACCCCGCGCCACTGCTGCGCCGGAGCACCCGCCGAGGTCCCGCCGGCTGGCGCTGTGCGGAGCGTGCCAATATGCATGTAGGATACAAGTACCTGCTGTATGCAAGGAGTTTGTCATGCCACGCACTGCCACCCGCAGCACCGACCCACTGGTGACCCAGGTGGTCCGGCTCAGCCGACTCCTGCAGCGACTCAAGAGCTGGCCACCGGGTGGGACGTACGACCGGTCGGCCAACGTCCTCTTGCTCGTGATCCACCGCCTGGGACCGCAGCGGGTCGCGGACCTCGCGACGACCTGCCACGTCGATGCATCCACGGTCAGCCGGCAGGCCGCTGACCTGGTCCGCGAGGGGTTGTTGCGCCGGGAGTCGGACCCACGTGACGGCCGTGCCTCGCTGATGGCGCTGACCAGCGTCGGAGAGGATCAGGTCGCCCACCTGATCGAGCGTCGCCGGGAGTTCTTCGAGGAGGTCGTGGCGGACTGGGACCGCAAAGAGCTCAAGTCCTTCCTGGCGCTGCTGACCCGCTTCGTCGACGACATCGAGCTGCTCATCGGCGTTGTTGACCCGGTGCCCGCGAAGGTGGAGGTGTGACGAGCGAGACACTGCCCGGTTCGCGTCTCGAACCAGCGGCCGACGGTGGGTTCACGCGCCGCCAGATTCTGACGATCCTGTCCGGTCTGATGCTGGGCATGTTCCTGGCCGCGCTCGACCAGACCGTGGTGAGCACCGCCATCCGAACGATCGCCGATGACCTGCAGGGCTTCGAGCTCCAGGCCTGGGCCACGACGGCCTTCTTGATCACCTCGACGATCTCGACACCGTTGTACGGCAAGCTCTCCGACATCTACGGGCGTCGGCCGTTCTATCTAGCCGCCATCACGATCTTCATTGTCGGCTCGATGCTGTGCGGCATGGCGAGCTCGATGTACGAGCTGGCCGCGTTCCGCGCGCTGCAGGGGTTGGGCGCCGGCGGACTGATGGCGCTCGCGCTGGCGATCCTCGGTGACATCGTGCCGCCGCGCGAGCGCGCTCGGTATCAGGGGCTGTTCCTCGGCGTCTGGGCGACCTCGAGCGTCCTCGGACCAGTCATCGGCGGCTTCCTCGCTGGTGCGGACACGATCCTCGGCGTCGCCGGCTGGCGCTGGATCTTCTACGTCAACGTGCCGGTCGGCGTTGCCGCATTCTTCGTCGTCGGCCGAGTGCTGCGGCTGCCACACACCCGCACCGACCACCGCATCGACTGGCCCGGCGCCCTGGCCCTGGTGGCGCTGGTGCCGCTGCTAACGGTGGCCGAGCAAGGGCGTCACTGGGGCTGGGACTCCGGGCGGTCCATCACGTGCTTTCTGATCAGCGCGATCGGTTTGCTGCTGTTCCTGCTGGCGGAGCGCGCGTACGCGGATGAGGCGCTGCTGCCGCTGCGGATGTTCCGCAACCGGTCGTTCGCCATCTCCAGCGTCAGCAGCTTCATCGTGGGGTCCGGCATGTTCGGCACGATCGTCCTGCTGCCGCTGTATCTGCAGGTCGTGAAGGGGTCGAGCCCGACGGAGGCGGGACTGCAGACCCTGCCGCTGATGCTCGGCATCATGATCGGTGCTCTGGGCTCGGGTCAGGTCATCGCGCGGACCGGCCACTACCGCAGGTTCCCGCTGGGAGGTGCCGCGCTCCTGGTCATCGGCCTCTACCTGTTCCACCTCGTCGGTGCCGACACCCCCGTGTGGCACACGATGATCGCCATGACCATCGTCGGAGTCGGACTCGGCTTCAACATGCAGCCGGTGATCCTGGCGGTGCAGAACGCCGTCCACCCGACCGAGATGGGCGTAGCAACGTCCTCGGTCACCTTCTTCCGTCAGATGGGCGGCACGCTCGGTGCCGCGGTGTTCCTCTCGGTGTTGTTCAGCACGGTCTCCGCCAACATCATCTCCGAAGTCGCGGCGGTGAGCCGCACGGATGCGTTCCGGGCGGCCGCCGCAGCCAACCCCGGCGACGTGGCACTGCTCCGCGGTGGCTCGGAGACGTTGGACGACACCTCGTTCATCGCCACCATCGACCCGGCGCTGGCGCGTCCTCTCAAGGTCGCGTTCTCTGAGTCGATGGACCTGGTCTTCCTGATCGCCGCCGGGATCATCGTGGTCAGTCTGGTCGTCGTCGCGTTCCTGCCCGATGTCCCGCTGCGCACCATGTCCGGCGTCCAGGCCCGTCAGGCCGACGCGGAGGCGCTGGCAGCCGCCGAGAGCGCCCCGGCGAACGTGCACGCCGGGGCGGGCGCGCTAGACGAGGGCGGCGAGCGGGGGCGCCGACCGCTAGTCGACGGGTAGGTTCTGCAGCCGCACCTGGCCACGCGCGACCAGGCGGCTGTCGCCGTCATGGGTTTCGACGCTCCACAGCTGCTGCAGCCGGCCCCGGTGGACCGGCGACGCCGTCGCGGTCAAGTCCGTGCCCAGCTCCGCCTGGCGCAAGAAATCGGTGGTGTTGGAGACTCCCACGGCCCGGCCACGATCGCCGAACCACAGCGAGCCGGCGACACTCGCGGCCGTCTCGTTGACCGCGCAGTACACCCCGCCGTGCACGACCCCGTACGGCTGCAGATGCCGCTCGTCCACCGTCCACGAGATGACGACCTCGTCGGCGCCGACGGCGTCGAAGCGCAGGCCGAGTGCGGCCGCCAGACCGCTGTCGAGCAGGGCAGGGTCCATGGTGGCTCCTCGTAGTTCGCTACCCGCCCGGGGCCGGCCTCGGGGCGAACCCGACCACCAGCAGCCCAATGCCCAAGGACAAGAGCAGGGCGAACGTGGACCCATTGCCGTCGAGCCAGTTGGGAGAGCGGCCGAACTGTGCCAGCTGAATCAGAGCCGCGGCGACGTATGCGGCTCCGGCGGCGAGAACGACGCCGCGTTGGCCAATCGCACCACCCACGACGGCGACGGCACCCAGCACGGGGAATACGAGCAAACCTAGGCCTTCCACGAGCACGAAATTATTGTTCGAGCTGGTGGTCAGCGAGAAGCCGAGGCTGACCACTCCTGCGACGCCAAGAGCCATCGCAGCACGGTCGATCGGTTGTCGTGTCATGAGAGCCTCAACAGGAGTCGTGACAGGCGACTGTCGGACGCTCGCCAGATGGGCCGCATCACTTCGTCCAGCCCGAAACAACGGCCGGCTGCAGTGGCGAACACGGCGACGTGAGCGAGGATCATCAGGTAGAAGGACCACTCCCACTCGTTCGGGGCGTTCATGACTGACATGGTGATGGCAAGACTCTGACCGATGCCAAGGAGTGCCCACAGCCGCGTCGCCAGCCCGATCAGCAAAAAGGCTCCGAGGGACGCCTCCACGAGCAGTGTCACCCACGCGAAAAAAGTGAAGTTGGGCAGCACGATCTGCTCGACCACCCAGGTGAAGGGTGGGACGACGGGGTGCTCGACCGCCTCGGAGGTGTATCTGCGCAACGAGGAGAAGTCGGGCGGTGTCTTCCACCCGGCGTTCTCGATCCACAAGACGGCCACGCCGACGCGGAGGACGGCGAGCCCCACGCGGGTGGCCAGCGAGTCCCGACTCTTCTGCGTCTCGGGTGATGCTCGCTCCGCTGTGGTGGTCATGGCCGGTTCCTTCCCGGAACGACATCTGGATGCGTCGCTGTGGACTGTGCGCGCCGTCCAGGATCGCTCGGGCAAGAGCGTAATCCAAACTGCTCGTTCGGGATGACGAC
>JACCZI010000044.1 GCA_013696015.1 Nocardioidaceae bacterium | reverse complement strand
TCCGGGCCGGCCACCAGGACCAGCGGGCAGTCGGACCACGCCGCCTGCCAGGACGCCGGCGAGCGTCGGCCGAGCCCAGATGTCAGGACGTCGGGGGCGCCGACCACTGCGAGCTGGGCGTCCCGGCCGAAGGTACGGGTGCACGACACCTGGTCGCCCAGCAGCCCGGCCTCGGCTTCGAACCCGCTCTGCGCGTTGGCGGCCGCGACCACGGCAGCGCTGACGGGGGCATCACCGCAGCCTGGCACCGAGTCGGGGTAGCGGGCCCGGTTTCCGGCGCCCAAGGTGACCCAGCCGTCGCGTGGGCAGGTGAGCGAGGTCGTCCCGCGCGTGGTCAGCGAGCCCAGCGCCGTGCGACCGGCCAGCGCACTCAGCTGTGGTGTCGCGTCGACGTCGACGTCGGCCCAGGCCAGACCCGGTACCCCGACGACAACCACGCGATCAGCGGAGGGGAGCCCCTGCGAGGCGGCGGTGGTGGCCAGGTGCCACACCCCGGTACCCAGCAGGACCGCAGCGGCGCCGAGGACCGCCACAGCCGGCCAGCCGCGGTGCATCATCGGTCCTGGGACGCCGCGACTGCTGCCGAGTAAGCCGCCACCACCTGGTGGACGGCGTCGGCGTCGCTCGGTAGTGCCGCGGCCCGCCGCAGTGCGCGCTGCGCCATGTCTTCGACCAGCTCCGGGTCGGTGATGACCCGGCGCAGCTGCACGCTCAGAGCACGGGCGTCGCCCGGCGAGACGAGCAGCCCAGCGTCGGCAACCAGATCCGGCAGGGCGCCAACCCGGGTGCCGACGAAGGGGAGCCCCACCCGCAGCCCTTCCTGCACCGCCAGAGAGCCCGCCTCCCAGACGCTGGTCAGGGTGAGCACGTCGGCAGCGCCCAACAGGTCCGGGATGTCGTCACGCTCGCCGAGCAGCCGAACGGGGGCGCCCGTGGCCGCGATCAGGGCTGCCAGCACCTTGCGCTCCGGACCGTCGCCGGCGATGACGAACAGCGGTTGCGGCACCAGGTCCGCCAGCCGGGCGGCGGCCGCCACCAGTGTGGGGTAGTCCTTCTGCCGGTGCAGTCGGCCCACGGACAACACCAGCGGCCGGTCGTCGGCACCCAGCTCGGCCCGGACCGCGTCCCTGTCCCGCTCCGGGCGCCGCAGCGGCGGCGCGGTCACGAACGTCCGGCGCACGTCTGTGCCCCCGGCGCGTCGGACCGCGTCGAACAGGTCACCCGAGACGCACATCGTGACGTCAGCACGACGCGCGGTGAACCGCTGCAGCGCCTCGTGGAGCCGCCGGGTGAGGCCCGTCTCCAGGATGGCGTTGTGCCGGGTCACGACGAAAGGAACGCCGCGCGGCAAGGCGAGACCCGCCAGCGCGGCGGCGCGCAGGCTGTGGGCGTGGACCACGCCGGCATCGAGGCCGAGGTGCCGCAGCCGGCGCAGCGTAAGGAGGTCGTGCGGATGGGGCAGCGCGCCGATCGGCACCGGGACGAAGTGCGCGCCCCGGGCAACGAAGCCGAACACCCGCTCCGTGTCCGGTGGCCCGCACACGGTGACGTCGGCGCCCATGTCGACCAGGTGCGCGGCGAGCATGCCGACGTGCGCACCGGTGCCGCCTGCGGTTGTCGCGATGACGTGCACCACCCGCATTCCGGTGACGTCGAGTCGGGGCTCGCGTGGCTCATGCAGTCTCATGCAGCGGCACCCCCGTTGCCGCGTCGTGCACCCCTTCGCGTAGCACCACGATGCTCTGCGTCACTGCCGAGCGAGCGGCCAGCGCGACCAGACCGACGAATACACCTAGGCTCACCCCGGCGCTGGCCGCACCCTGCGCCACGGCAAGCCAGACCCCACCGGAGTCCAGGGCCTGCTCGACCTGCCATCCGCACCAGCCGGCCACACCCGCCGCCAGTGCCCCTACCACCAGCACCCGACCGACACCGGTCAGCGCCGCCCGACCGGCCCGGGCCACGACGACCGCCGCCAGCGCCGAGCCGAGCACGCTCATCCCAATACTGTTGCCGATCGCGAGTGCCAGCACCCGGTCGGCTCGCGGCAGCATCGAGGCGAGCACCAGGTCTGCGACGATCACGGCGGCCCAGCCGCCGAGGCACGCCCATGCGGTCGGGCCCGTGACCTGGGCGGCGTAGAGAGCGCGGCTGAGCAGGGCAAACATCGCGTAGCCGACCAGACCGAACGCGAAGCCGACGATGGCGGTAGTGAGGGTGGCGACACTGTCCACGCCGGGGACGCCTTGGAACATCACCCGCGCCAACGGCCTCGCGGCCGCCACCATGGCGGCGGAAGCACCCAGGCTCAGCAGCACGACTACGGTCGCGCTGGCGCTCAGCGCTCGGGCGTACTGCCGACGATCTCCGGCATCCCACCGTTCCGCGAGCCGGGGGAACACCGTCGTCGCGACCGGCACGGCCAGCACCGCCCAGGGCAGCAGGTAGATCGCCTGGGCCTGGGTGTAGACGGCGACCGCGACGTCGAAGGCGCTGTTGCCCAGCAACAGCACGACCGCCACCGACGCCTGCTGTGCGACCAGCGCTGTTACACCGGCGTACGCCAGTGCCCGGACCTGCCGGGCGACACCGGACGGGAAGTGCAGGGTGGGCGACAGCCGCAGTCCCAACCGGGACACCGGAAGGACCAGGCTCAAGGTGAGCACCACGACGCCGAACGTGGTTCCCACGGACAGCACCAGCTCCTGCGTCAGCGTCAGGTCGGCGACGTCCGTCGAGTCAGGGCGCAGGACGCCGTACGTCAGGTACGCCGCGATCACGACGAGGCTCGACAACAGCGGCGCCAGCGCCGGGCCACCGAAGCGTCGATGCGCCTGCAGCACACCGGTCAACACGATGCCGAGGCCGTAGAGCACCACCTGGGGGGCGAACACCCGCAGCATCGAGGCACCCACCTCGGCCGCGCCGGCACAGTCGGTCCCGGCCAGCATGAACCGTGCTATCGGTCCGGCCGCAACGGCGACGAGCACCGCCAGCGGGCTGAGTGCGAGCACCGTCCAGGTCAGCAGCGCGGAGGCGGTCCGGTCGACGTGCGCTCGGTCACCGTCGGCGACGGCTCGAGCGAGCAGGGGCACGACCAGGCTGGCCAGGGCACCTCCGGCCACGATCTCGAACACGATGTTGGGAACGGTGTTCACCGTCTGGTAGGTGCTGTTCAGGCAGGTGCTGCCGACCGTTCGGGCGAACACGACGTTGCGACCGAAGCCGGTGAACCGAGCCAGCAGGGTCAGCGCGGTGATGAGCGCTGCTGCGCCGAGGACTGACCCCGCCAGCCGCGGAGTGGGCCGGGTCATGCCGGGGCCACGGCGACCGGTTCCGCGACGGGCAGCGGCGCCGGACGCGTTGTCCACCAGGCGCAGGTGGCGATCAGCAGCGGCGCCGTCGTGATTACCCCGAGCCCGGCGATGAGGGCGCCGGAGTCGTTGACCAGCGAGCCGATGCCACAAGTCACCGCCAGTGAAAGCAGCCCGGGTCGCAGCAGGGGCCACGCCGCGAAGACCGCGTCGAGCTCCGGCACCCCCAGTGTCCGCGGTCGTATCACGAGGGCGGTCATCAGCCCGAAGCCCAGCAGCTCTGCCCACCCCAGCGGGCTGGTCAGGCTGGCGGTCAGGGCCTGCAGCTTGTTGGACAGCAGATCGCCCGCGTCGCCGTCGAGCACCCGGGCCACGAACCGCCCCATGTGCGAGCGGTTGTCCGCCGGTCGGAGGTAGTCCAGCCACGCGACCAGCGCAACCGCCACCAGCCCGGTGAGACCGACGACGGCAATCCGGGCATAGCTGAGCCGGACGCCTGCTACGAGGGACGTCAGGAGCACGACGCCGGGCACGAGTGCGATGAGACCGCCGAAGTCTGCGCCGAACGACGGCCAGCCGTCGACGACCACGGCCAAGCCGCCGATCCCGGCGGTGGCTGCCACCGCGAGCCGACGGCCGTGCCGTAGGAGAGGTTGCGCTGCAGCCGCTGCGAGCAGCAGGGTCGCCGTCGCGTACACAGTGAACGTCACATTCCCGAAGCCGTAGAAGCGGCCGCCGTAGACAGGCCCGGCGCCGAGCAGGCTGCCCGCCTGCAGCGGCGTGCCGATCAGCCCGTCGACCGTGAGTGCGGCGTACGTGACCCCGCACAGCACGACCACGAAGCGCCACGGCGCTCGGATCGGGACGAACGCCGACAACGCTGCGAGTCCGAGGGCGACGGCGACGGTGCCGGCACCGAGGACGAGCGTCGGGTGGTCGTGCTCCCACCAGCGAACCGCTGTCACCAGGTAGAGGGCGGTCGGAACGGCCGCGGCGAACAGCGCGGCGCCCAGCGCCACCCGGGTGAGACCGGGCCGGTCGGCCCTCCAGTGGCCACGGCGTCGGGCGATCAGCACGAGCAGGGCGCTGGCCAGGACCAGGATCGGGGCGGTGGCGAGCCAGGCGCCGAGGACCGGCCCGTCGGCGGGGATGACGTCGCT
>JACCZI010000033.1 GCA_013696015.1 Nocardioidaceae bacterium | reverse complement strand
CGTTTCTGCCGCAGTTCGTGAGAACGAGCGAACCCAACGCCTCGTTGCGAATGCTCGAACTGAGTGCCGTCTTCATGCTTGTCACGTTCGTGGTGTTCAGCATCTACGGGCTGTTCGCCGCGGCGGTGAGGAACCACGTCGTCTCCGGACCCGCCGTGATGACCTGGATGAGGCGTGTCTTCGCTGGCTCCTTTGTCACACTCGGGGCCAGACTGGCCGTTACGTCCCGCTGAACGCAGGCGATCCAGGACGGAGTTGGCGGCAGGCTGGTCGCGATCGACGCAGATGGCAACGTCATCGGACTCATCCAAACAGCGTGACTTCCGGCGACCGGTCGCCGTGGGGGTAGCCGAATGGCAGACACGCCGCGCGTGTCGCTGCCAGGTGGCTACCGCCAATGGCCCGACTCCTGCTCCGACGAAGGCGGTGGTGAGAGGTCAGTCCTGTCAGCGGGCGATCGTCACAGGAAGCATCCTCGACCTCGCATCGCGTGGACCCCGCAGTCTGGTCGGTGATTGCGCGAAGCGGCAACACTCCCGAAGTCTTCGGCGAACCATCGAAGCACCAGATTTATGGTCGGCGGCCGATGAACAGCTCGCGGGGAGCCCGGTCCTCGGTGGTGTCTTCGATGACGGCGTCGGGGTCGAAGCCCACAGTGGCCAATAGCTGGAGCCAAACGTCGCGACCGAACAGTCCGGTGCGATGTCTCTCATGCACGACCTGCACCGAGCCGTCGGCGTCGCGGAGCAGGAACGCATAGTCGGTCAGGCTCCAGGTATCAGCGGGATCCGGGTCCCATGCCCACCCCAGGAAGCGCACGCCACGCCCGTCGGCGCTATCACCGCCGCCATGATCACTTGTCGGCTCGTAGGTCTCTGCCGTGTGGTCGGGGACGAACACCGCGATGCCGCCAGGACGGCAGTGTGCGAAGGCCGTTTCGACGACTCGTCGGAGGTCGGTCTCGCTGGTCATGTAGTCAACGGCGTCGTGGACGAAAACGGCGTCGAATGTGCGTCCAAGTCGCACGGTACGCATATCGCCACGATGGTGGTCGCATTCACGGTTGAGTCGTCGCGACACCTCGAGCATGTCCTCGGAGAGGTCGACGAGCGTCATGGCGAACTGCGCCTTGAGGTGGACTGCGTTGTGGCCGCCGCCGCTACCGAGCTCCAGGACGTCGCGCACCGCAATCGACGCCGAACCGAGCACCGTGGCTGCGCAGGCCGCCTCTTCCGCGTACTCCTCAGGCGGCGACATCAGTGGCCACCACGCCGCCAGGTCTCCGTACAGCCGGTATGGAGCCGGCACGTCCGCCATGCCCACCGGGCCCCCAACCTCATACTGCCGTTTGACGCTCTAAGTCTGGCCAACCATCGTGTCAGGCAGCAACACTCCACCCGCCGATAGGCTGCCGAGGTGTCGGTAGCCAATGTCCGTGCCACCGGTGGATGCCTGTGCGGCGGGGTCAGATATGTAGTGCGTGGCCGCCTGCGAGATGTTCTCATCTGTCACTGCGTTGACTGCCGCCGCTGGCATGGTCACGCCTGCGCCATGACCTCGGCCCGTCGCGAGGACATGGCTATCAGTGATCCAGGCTTGGTGCGGTGGTTCACCGTGGCCGGTGACGGCCCCCGTCCCAGACGGGGGTTCTGCGCGACCTGCGGCGCCAGCCTGTTCTGGGATGCGCCGGAGCGCCCGACGATCGGCATCGCTGCGGGAACCCTCGACCCGCCAACGGGCCTGAAGACCGTGGGGCACGTGTATTCATCTCAAGCATCGGACTACGAGCTACTCATAGACGAGGGTCTGCCCGTGCGCTCGGGTGCTGCCTCGACCGACGCCGCGTTGCCACCGACCTGACAGCTGGTGCGGGATCACGTACCTGACGCGGACGCAGCGGGCGCTCGCAGCCCCCAAGTCTGCACGAGCTCGGCCAGTACCTCGCCCTGGCTACGGATGCACACCTCCTGCTCCACGTGTCTCTCGGACTGGCCGAAGCCGAGCAGGTCGAAAACGTAGACCGTAGAGTGCTCGGCGAGCAGCGGGGCGACGTCGCGCCACAGCACGGATCGGCTCGGCGTGCCGTGAACCAGCACGACAGCGGGGCCATCGCCGAGGCGGTCCCAGGCGATCTCGCCTCGGGCGGTTGTGATACGCCGTTCGAGGGTCCAAGCGGTCGGATGGGTCGGCATGGGCGGGACTGCTTCGGAGAGCCCGTCACCGCTCAGGATCGCGTTGCGCCGGCAGCTCGCCGGACAGCAGCGCCTTGACCTCCGACTCGCGGTAGCGCCGGTGCCCTCCGAGCGTCCGGATCGAGCTCAGCTTGCCGGCCTTGGCCCACCGGGTCACCGTCTTGGGATCGACGCGGAAGAGTGCCGCCACTTCAGCCGGAGTCAGCAAGGGCTCGGACTCCGACGAATGCCGAGCGTTCATGTTCTCCCGCCTCCCACTCTGTCCCATGACGGTCGCGTCCACACGGTGGCCGCTCGGAGCGGTTCCCCAGGCTCGACCAAAAAGGGCACCCTGCCTGTGTCGAATGTAGCGCCCGAGGGCCTACCCGGTGCAACGCCGCCGCTGGCCTGCGACACCGCACGTGCAAGGGATATGGCGACGCACCCAGTCCGCACCGGACGTTCCGGGTAAAGTCGCCATCGTGACGGACCCTGTCGTAGCTGGTGTGTTCAGCCGCCACAGCGGGCACGAACAGGTCGTCTACTGCTATGACGAACCGAGCGGGCTGAAGGCGATCATCGCCCTCTACTCCACCGCTTTGGGGCCGGGCCTCGGCGGCACGCGTTTCTACCCATACGGCTCCGAGGACGACGCACTGGCCGACGTCCTCAACCTGTCCAAGAGCATGGCCTACAAGGCCGCCCTGGCAGGGCTCGACGTCGGCGGCGGCAAGGCCGTCATCATCGGCGACCCCAAGCGGGACAAGTCCGAGGTCCTGCTCCGGGCGTACGGGCGCTTCGTCCAGTCACTGGCGGGTCGCTACATCACCGCGTGCGACGTCGGCACCTACCCGCAGGACATGGACGTCGTGGCGCGCGAGTGTGACTTCGTGACTGGACGGACGCTGTCCCAGGGCGGGGCCGGTGACTCCTCCGTGCTCACCGCCCTAGGCGTCTACCAAGGCATGCGCGCCGCGGCTGAGGCAGCCTGGGGCACCGCCAGCCTGCACGGTCGACGAGTGGGAGTGGCCGGCGTCGGCAAGGTCGGCCGTCACCTCGTCGGTCACCTGCTCGACGACGGTGCAGCGGTGATCGTGACCGACGTCGACCCCGCAGCGGTGACCGCAGTGACTCTCCAATACCCCGAGGTCGAGGTGGCCGCCGGAGCCGACGAGCTGGTCGCTTCCGACCTCGACGTCTACGCGCCCTGCGCACTCGGCGGGGCGCTCAGCGACGAGGTCGTCGAGGTCCTCACCGCCCAGGTGGTGTGCGGGGCCGCCAACAACCAGCTCGGACACGACGGCATCGAAAAGACGCTGGCGGACCGGGGAATCGTCTACGCCCCCGACTACTGCGTGAACTCCGGCGGCCTGATCCAGGTCGCCGACGAGCTCGCCGGCTTCTCGTTCGACCGTGCCAAGGCGAGGGCGTCGGCGATCTACGACACCACACGGAACGTGCTCGCGGCCGCCGCCGCGGAAGGGGTGCCGCCCTCGGTGGCTGCCGATCGGATGGCCGAACGACGGATGGCCGCAGTTGGCCGGTTACGTTCGGTGTGGCTGCCTCGTTGATCTCACCTAGCAGTCGACTCCGAACCGCCGCGGCGGGAGTACGGGTCGGCGTCGTCCTCACTGTCGTCGTCGCTCTCCGCGATGCCGCTGCCGTCGGCACCCGGAGAGTCTCCGTGCAGCTCGCGCTGCAGCTCGGTGAAGTCGGTGTCCAGGTGACGGTACTTCAGCTCGCGGGCCACCTTCGTCTGCTTGGCCTTCGCACGGCCGCGCCCCATAGGGTCGACCCCCTCGCACAGGTTCAGCCGGGCGCGACAACGCACCCGAGCGCACTCAAGTCATGTCGTGGTCATGTCGTGCGTCCAACGGTACCCGGCTGTGCGCGGCCCACGCACGTCCGCCGTCGCTTTTCGCTTCAGGCGTACCTGCCGTGCAACCTCACCGAACCACCAGGGTCAGCGCTCACCTCACCGCACACCCACACGGAGAGTCCCTCGGTGCGCAGGAGGTGCAGCGCCGTCTCGACCTGGTCGGGTCGCACCAGCGCCGCCATGCCGACCCCCATGTTGAGCGTGGCCTCGAGCTCGTCGCCCTCCAGCTGCCCGAGCTCACCGACAAGGTGGAAGATCGGAGGCGGCCGCCAGGTCGCCCGATCCACGCGCACGGAGACCGACGACGGGACGACCCGAGCGAGGTTGGCGGCGAACCCACCACCGGTGACGTGCGCCATTGCGGAGGCGGCGCCCGAACGCGCCAGCGCCAGACATGGCCGGGCGTAGATGCGGGTCGGCTCGAGCAGCTCCTCGCCCAGGGTGCGGCCGAGCTCCGGAACCGTCCGTTCCACGGACCACCCGACGTCCCTGATCACGCGGCGCACCAGTGAGAACCCGTTGGAGTGTAGGCCAGACGACGCCATCGCGATCACCACGTCGCCCGCCCGGACCTGTTGCGGGCCGAGCAGCTCGGACGCCTCGACGACGCCCGTCGTGGCCCCGGCGAGGTCGTACTCGTCCGGCTCCAGCAACCCGGGGTGCTCGGCCGTCTCCCCCCCGATGAGGGCACAACCGGCCGCCACACACGCCCGGGCGATGCCCTCGACGATCCCGGCGATCCGCTCGGGGACGACCCGACCACAGGCGATGTAGTCAGTGAGGAACAGCGGCTCGGCACCGCACACCACCAGGTCGTCGACGAGCATGCCCACCAGGTCGAAGCCGATCGTGGTGTGAACGTCCATCACCTGGGCGATGGCCACCTTGCTGCCGACGCCGTCCGCTGACGTGGCAAGTAGTGGCCGGCGGTAGCGCGTCAGCGCGGTGGCGTCGAACAACCCCACGAACCCACCAACTCCACCAACGACCTCGGGGCGGCGGGCATGCTCGACCCACGTCTTCATCAGCGCCACGGCCTGGTTTCCTGCCGCGATCGACACCCCGGCGTCGGCGTAGCTCAGAGGGCGACGCGCCTGCATCATCGCGCCGTCACGGCCGGCTGAGTGCGTCCGACGCACCACCGCCCACGACGAGCGTCGACGGTTCGCTGAAGTCACCTGCGGCGCTGCCCGGCTGCTCCAGCAGATGTTTGCCCAGCTGTTCACGGGTGGGCAGCGGCACCGGGTACTCCCCGTCGAAGCAGGCCCGGCACAGCGCATCCTTCGGCAGGCGGGTCGCCGCCACCAGCGAGTCGAGCGAGGCGTACCCCAAAGAGTCGGCGGCGATGGAGCGGCACACCTCTTCGACGCCGAGACCGCTCGCGATCAGCTCGGCGCGGCTGGCGAAGTCGATGCCGTAGAAGCACGGCCACCTCACTGGTGGGCTCGAGATACGCACATGCACCTCGCGCGCCCCCGCCTCTCGCAGCATCCGCACCTGCGCCCGTTGGGTGTTACCGCGCACGATCGAGTCGTCGACAACGACCAAGCGCTTGCCCTCGATCACGTCGCGCAGCGCGTTGAGCTTGAGCCGGATCCCCAACTGGCGGATGGTCTGGCTCGGCTGGATGAACGTGCGTCCGACGTAGGAGTTCTTGACGAAGCCCTGCCCGTACGGGATGCCGCTCTCCTCTGCGTACCCGATCGCCGCCGGTGTGCCCGACTCGGGGACCGGGATGACCAGGTCGGCGTCGACGGGATACTCGCGGGCCAGCCGACGACCGATCTCCACCCGCACGGAGTGGACACGGCGCTCCGAGATCACGGTGTCCGGGCGCGCCAGGTAGACATACTCGAACAAGCAGCCCTTCGGTGCCGCCTCGGCGAACCGCTGACTGCGCAACCCGTGCTCGTCGATCGACACCAGCTCGCCCGGCTCGATCTCGCGCACGTACGACGCGCCGACGATGTCGAGGGCAGCGGTCTCACTCGCCACGACCCAGCCTCGTTCGAGACGCCCGAGCACCAGCGGCCGGATCCCCTGCGGGTCGCGTGCCGCGTACAAGGTGACCTCGTCCATGAACACAAGGGAAAACGCCCCGCGCAGCTCCCTGAGCACCTCGACGGCGGCGGCCTCGAGGCTGCGGTCGGGGTACGACGCCAGCAGCGCCGTGATGACGCCGGTGTCGGTGGTGGTGACGTCGTGCCCGCGGGTGGGGAGGTCGAGCTCGCCCGCCTCGGCCGCCCGTTTGGCGACCATGACAGCGACGTCACGGGTGTTGGTGAGGTTGCCGTTGTGCGCCATCGCAATCGAGCCGGTGGCCGTTGGGCGGAACGTGGGCTGGGCGTTCTCCCACACGCTGGCCCCGGTGGTCGAGTAGCGGGTGTGCCCCACAGCAAGATGCCCCCGCAGCGAGCACAGCGTCGACTCGTCGAACACCTGGGCAACCAGGCCCATCTCCTTGTACACCAGGATCTGCGCCCCGTTACTGACCGCCATCCCAGCCGACTCCTGGCCGCGGTGCTGCAGTGCGTACAAGCCGAAGTAGGTGAGCTTTGCGACCTCCTCGCCGGGAGCCCACACGCCGAAAACTCCGCACGCGTCCTGCGGGCCGAGGTCGTGCGGGTCGAGGTCGTGCGTCAGGCGTCCGTCGGAGCGAGGCACGCCAGCAGTCTAGGCGAGCCGGTCGAGCAACGGCGCCTCCGCCGGGCCGACCCAATGCCACTGTCAGACCAGGGGCAGCAACGATGAGAGGTCCGACCGCTCACCGGAGGCCCGGACACGACCGGTCGAGACGGCCTCACCCCAGCGCAGCGCACCGGTGGCGAGGGCGATCCACGTCGACGCGTCCAGCTCGACCACGGCAGGTGGCGTCCCGCGGGTGTGCCGGGCCCCCGCGACGCACTGCACCGCGGCATACGGCGGCACCCGGACCTCCACGCTGTTGCCGGGCGCTCGGCGGACGAGCAGTCCCAGCAGGTGATTGGTCGCCTGGCGTTCGTCGAGCGTGGACGCCTCGCCGTTGTCGAGCCGCGCGCGTACGGCGGCGAACTCCGCGTCGGGCAGCGGATGCAGTCGAGACGACACGCCCGCCACGGTAGCCGCCGCCCACGGGCCGCGATTGGCGGGAAGGTGACCTCACAGTCGCGGCTCTGCGTCATCTTTCGCGCCAATTGAGGGTGCCAGGGCCGGCCCGACGGCGCGGGGTTGTCAAGCCATGGCCGCCGGGATCGTCGTGGCCCAGGCGGTGCGCAACTCGCTCAGCGGCAGGCTGAACTGTCCTGCGACGTCGAGCGAGGCGTCCCTGCCGTCGCGCCCGACGGCTCCAATCCGCCGCGCCGGAACCCCTCGGGCGGTGCACTCGGCGCTGAAGCGGCCCGCTGCGCTGGGCGTCACTGCCACGATGACCCGGGCGGTCGACTCACTGAACAACGCGACGAACGGGTCCAGGTCATCGGGCAGCTCCACCGACGCTCCGTAGCCATGGCGCAGGCACGACTCGGCCAGCGCCTGGGCCAACCCGCCGTCGGACAGGTCGTGAGCAGCCTCGACGAGACGGTCACGCGACGCGCCCGCCAACAGCTCCGCGAGCGCCTGCTCCGCGGCGAGGTCGACGCACGGCGGGACGCCGCCGAGGTGATCGTGTGCCAGCTGCGCCCACGCCGAGCCGGACAACTCCTCGCGGGTGTCGCCGAGCAGATAGATCAGGCTGCCCGGCACATGGAAGCCGTGCGGGACACGGCGCGTCACGTCGTCGAGCAGCCCGAGCACGCCCACGACGGGGGTCGGGACGATCGGTATCTCGCCGGTCTGGTTGTAGAACGACACGTTGCCACCGACCACCGGGATGCCCAGCGCCCGGCAGCCGTCGGCCAGGCCGGTGGTGATCCGCTCGAACTGCCACATCACCGCCGGGTCGCGCGGGGAGCCGACGTTGAGGCAGTCGGTCACCGCCAACGGGCGGGCGCCGGTGACCGCTACGTTGCGGTACGCCTCCGCCAGGGCAAGCTGCGCACCGGCGTAGGGGTCGAGGCGGGCGAACCGCCCGTTGCCGTCGGTGGCGACGGCCACCCCGAGGTCGGTGTCCTCGTCGATGCGAATCACGCCGGCGTCCTCGGGCTGCGCCAGCACGGTGTTGCCGCGCACGTACCGGTCGTACTGGTCGGTGACCCACGACCGGTCGGCGAGGTCGGGCGAGGCGACCAGCCGCAGCATCGTGTCGCGCAGCTCGGGTCCGCCTCGGGGTCGGGGCAGCCGCTCGGCGCGGTCGGCCTGCAGGGCGTCCTGGTCGGCCGGGCGGGCGTACCGGCGCTCGTACACCGGGCCCTCGTGGGCCACCGTGCGGGGTGGTACGTCGACCACGGTCTCCCCGTGCCAGTCGACGACGAGCCGGCCGGTGTCCGTGACCTCCCCGATGACCGTGGCGTCGACCTCCCACGTGGCGCAGATCTGCAGGAACCGCTCGACGTCGGCGGGGCGGACCACGGCCATCATCCGCTCCTGTGACTCGCTCATGAGGATCTCCTCCGGCGCCAGCGATGAGTCGCGCAACGGCACCGCGTCGAGGTCGACATGCATGCCACCGTCACCGGCACTGGCCAGCTCGGAGGTGGCGCAGGACAGCCCGGCGCCGCCGAGGTCCTGGATGCCGGTCACCAGGTCGGCGGCGAACAGCTCGAGCGTGCACTCGACGAGCAGCTTGGCCATGAACGGGTCACCGACCTGGACGCTCGGTCGCTTGGCGGGTCCGCCCTCGTCGAACGTCTCCGAGGCGAGCACCGAGACGCCGCCGATGCCGTCCCCGCCGGTGCGGGCGCCGTACAGGATGACCCGATTTCCCGTCCCGGACGCCGTGGCCAGATGCAGCTGCTCGTGCCGCATCACGCCGACGCACAGGGCGTTGACGAGTGGGTTGCCCGCGTAGCTGGGGTCGAACACCACCTCGCCGCCGATCGTGGGCAGGCCGAGGCAGTTGCCGTAGCCACCGATCCCGGCGACGACGCCCGGCAGCATCCGCCGAGTGTCCGGAGCGTCCAACGGTCCGAAGCGCAGCGAATCCAGCACCGCGACCGGCCGGGCCCCCATCGCCAAGATGTCACGGACGATGCCACCGACACCGGTGGCTGCCCCCTGGTACGGCTCGACGTAGCTGGGGTGGTTGTGCGACTCGACCTTGAACGTCACCGCGTACCCCTGGCCGACGTCGATGACGCCGGCGTTCTCTCCGATGCCGGCCAGCAGCTTGCCGACCGGTGTCTGCGGGGGCAGGTCGCCGAACTTCGACAGGTGCACCTTGCTCGACTTGTACGAGCAGTGCTCGCTCCACATGACCGAGTACATGGCGAGCTCACTGCTCGTGGGCCGACGGCCGAGGATCTCGCGGATCCGTTCGTACTCGTCGGTGCTGAGGCCGAGCTCAGCCCACGGCTGCGGCGTGTCGGGGCTGCCGGTGGCCCGCGCGACGGTGTCCAGCGGTCGTCGGAAGGCGTCGGTCACGGCAGGCAAGGTTAGGCCCCGGCCGACCAGTCGTTGCGGCACAGCCGGTACAGCACATGGGGGCGCATCGAAGTGCCCTCGGGGACCGACGGGTGCTCGAAGTCGTCGGCGGGGTCGCGCGTCATGCCGAGCCGCTCCATCACCCGGCGCGACGGCAGGTTCACCACAGCCGTCATCGAGACGAGCTGGTCCAGCCCGACGTCGGCGAAACCAATCCGCACCGCCCGGCGCGCGGCCTCGGTGGCGTAGCCGTGCCCCCACGCCGGCCGCGTCAGCCGCCACCCGACCTCGACGGCGCCGGCGTACGGCACACCGTCCCGGATGGGCGACAGCCCGGTGAAGCCGAGGAACGCCCCGTCGTTGCGTCGCTCGAGCGCCCACAGCCCGTACCCGTGCTCGGCGAACTGGCCTTCGATGCGGTCGACGAAGGCGTCGGACTCATGCCGCTCGATCGGGGCCGGAAAATAACGCATGACCTGCGGATCCGCGTTCATCGTGGCGAACGGCTCACGGTCCGCGGCGGTCCAGTGCCGCATCACCAGACGGGTCGTCACGATCCGCTCGAAGGGCACGATGGCGACCATCCTAGGCTCGCGCGATGGTCGTCCTGCTCGCGCTCGGCTCGGCGATCGCGTACGGGTTCTCTGACTTCGTGGGTGGGCTGCTCTCGCGGCGCACAAGTGTGTGGGCCGTGGCCACGGTCGGTCAGACCGTGGCC
>JACCZI010000023.1 GCA_013696015.1 Nocardioidaceae bacterium | reverse complement strand
CCTGGATCGGTCCCTCCAACCGGTCGCGGTCGTAGCCGTGGATCGGTTGGCCGGTCTCGAGCATCACGTAGTTGGTGACGTCGACCGCCAGGCTGATCGGACGCATGCCGGCCAGCTGCAGCCGGCGTGCCAGCCAGCGTGGTGTCGGCGCGGCCGGGTCGAAGTCGACGACCGTACGCGCGACGAACCGCGAACACCCGCCCGGATCCTTGACGTCGACCGGGTAGCCCGGGCCGTCCCCCTCCGCGGTCAAATCCGCCGGGTCGCGGTATCCGACGGCGTACGCGGCCGCGACTTCCCGCGCGACACCGCGCAGCGACAACGCGTACGCCCGGTCCGGGGTGATCTCCAGCTCGATCACGTCGTCGCGCAGCGCCAGCAGCTCGATGGCGTCGTCACCGGGCTCGGCCTCCTCGGGTCCCAGCACGATGATGCCGGTGGCGTCATCGCCGGTCCCGAGCTCGCGCGCCGAGCAGATCATGCCGTCGGACACGTGACCGTACGTCGGTCGGGCACTGATCGCGAAGCCGCCAGGCAGGACGGCTCCGGGCAGTGCCACGACCACCAGGTCGCCGGCATCGAAGTTGGCGGCCCCGCAGATGATGCCCCGAGGCTGCCCGTCCTTGGCGTACTGCTGGCCGACGTCGACCGAGCACCAGCGCACGGTCTTGCCGTTGGAGTGGGTTTCGGTGGCGTACGAGCACACCCGCCCCACGACCAGCGGCCCTTCGGTATCGGCCGCCACCGGCTCGAGCCGCTCCAGCTTCAACCCGCGAGCCGTCAGCCGGGCAGCCACGTCCGCGGCGGCGGCGTCGGCCGGCAGGTCGACGTACTCACGCAGCCACGACACGGGCACCCGCATCAGACCTCCAACCCGAAGGCGCGGGTGAAACGGACGTCGCCCTCGACCATGTCACGCATGTCGTGGACGTCGTGCCGGAACAGCAGCGTCCGGTCGATCCCCATGCCGAAGGCGAAGCCGCGGTAGACGTCCGGGTCGACCCCGCAGGCGACCAGCACCCGGGGGTTGACCACTCCGCAGCCACCCCACTCGATCCAGCCTTCTCCCTTGCACGTGCGGCAGTGCTCGACGTCAGGGGTGAGCCCCCGACAGACGAAGCAGCGCAGGTCGACCTCGGCGCTGGGCTCGGTGAACGGGAAGTAGGACGGGCGGAACCGGGTCAGCGTCCCGGCACCGAACATGGCGGCTGCGAAGTGGTCCAGCGTGCCTTTGAGGTGACCCATCGTGAGGCCACGGTCGACGGCCAGCCCCTCGACCTGGTAGAAGACCGGCGTGTGTGTCGCGTCCAGCTCGTCGGTGCGATAGGTGCGGCCCGGGCAGATCACGTAGACCGGCAGCCCGCGCGTGAGCAGGCTGCGCGCCTGCACCGGTGAGGTGTGGGTGCGCAGCACGAGGTGTGCGTCGGCCGGCTCGAGGAAGAATGTGTCCTGCAAGGTGCGGGCGGGGTGGTCCGGCACCATGTTGAGCGCGTCGAAGTTGAGCCACTCGGCCTCGACCTCGGGCCCCTCGGCGACCTCCCAGCCCATCGCGACGAAGACGTCGGCGATCCGCTCCTGCAGGGTCGTGAGTGGGTGGCGGGAGCCTCGCGGGTCGCGGTCGTAGGGCAGCGTGACGTCGACGCTCTCGGTCACCAGCATCGTCGCCTCTGCCTCGGCCTCCAGGGCCGACGTCGCCGCCACCATGGCCTCGGCCACATCGCGGCGCGCTGCTCCGACCCTGCGGCCGGCCTCCTTGCGGGCCTGCGGCGGCAGGGCGCCGATCTCCCGGTTGGCGAGGGCCAGCGGCGAACGGTCGCCGGCGTGCTCGAGACGGGCCTGCTTCAGCGCCGGGAGACTGTCCGCTGCCGCGATGGCAGCCAGAGCCTCCACGCGCATCCGGGCGATCTCGTCGGCGCGCAGCGGCGTGACCTCGACCGGATCGTAGTCGCTGTTCGGGCCGGACATGAGAGCCTCTCGGGAACGGGAGCGTACGCCAGCAGGCCCTGAGTCTAGGAACAGCTCGGCTGCCGGCTCCACCCAGTTAGCGCCTGCTCCATCCCATGTGAACATGGGATGGAGTCACTTCCAACGGGTTGGAACCCATTGGAAGTGACCCGGAGCCATTTGAAGTGGGGACGTCAGGACCCGCAGGTGACTATCCCCTGAGCACCTCGGGCTCGTTGCAGGGCAGCCACGCCCGCACGCTGGCCCCGCCGCCCGGCGCGTCCGCGATCGTCACCACTCCCCCGTGCGCCTCGACCACGCCGCGCACGATGTACAGACCGAGCCCCGAGCCGCCGGCGGTACCCGAGTGCCAGAAACGTGTGAACACTCGGCTGCGAATGGCCTCCGGCACACCGGGACCTTCGTCCTCGACACGCAGCTCGACCCCGTCGACACCATCGCGTTGGCTGTGCGCCAGCGCGACGTCGATCCGGCCGGCGCCGTGGCGTTGCGCGTTCTCGAGCAGGTTGCTGACGACCTGGGCCGTCCGGTCGGCGTCCGCCCACACCGTCGGCAGCGTGCCCTCGACCGTGACCGTGACCTCGCGCCCACCGCCGGCGGACACTGTGGTCAGCACCCGGTCGACGGTGAGCGCGGCATCCAGCGGTTCGTGTCGTACCCGCATCCGCCCGGCACCGATGCGGGCGGCGTCGAGCAGCTCGGTGACGAGCCGACTGAGACGGTCGGCGTCGCTGTCGATGGTCTCGAGCATCAGCAGCCGTTGGGAGTCCGAGAAGCGGTCCCACTTCGACAGCAGCGTCGCAGCGAAGCCCTTCACACCGGTCAGCGGCGAGCGCAGCTCGTGCGCGACGGTGGCGACGAGATCGGAACGCTCCCGGTCGTCACGAGCCCGGGCTCGGGCGTCGCGCAGGCTCACCACCACACCGGCGACGACTCCGGCGGGACGCTGCCGCAGCAGCCGCGCGGTGACTAGCAGCTCCCGTCCGTCCGGAAGGTGCCACGTCTGCTCGGCCAGCCTGCTCCGCAGCTCGAAGCCGTCGTACGGCGCGGTGCAGTCGAACCAGCTGTGACCCTCCAGGTCGTCCAGCGGGACGGCGTCGCGCAGCTGCGTACCGACGAGAGTCGCGAGGTCCGAGCCCAACATGGCGACAGCGGCCACGTTGACCGCGGTGACTCGTCCGGCCTCGTCCGCGACGACGACTCCGTCCGGGAGGTCGTCCAGGTTGAGGATCCGAGAGCCTGCGGGCACCCGGAAAGGCTACTGCTCGGGTCGGCCCGCTCGGCAACCTCCCGGCCGGCGCTGCGCCCAGGCGGAGGCATACAGGCAGACGGCGGCAGCGGACGCGAGGTTGAGGCTCTCGGCCCGGCCGTACAACGGCACCCGCACAACGGAGTCCGCCAGACTTCGCGACTCCTCGGACAGTCCGCGTGCCTCGTTGCCGAACAGCCAGACGGCCGGGCCGCGCAAGGCACCGCGGTCGCTGGCCACGGCAAGGTCGACGTCACCGCCCGCGTCAGCGGCCAGCACCCGCAGGCCGTTGTCCCGCAGGGCGCTCACCGTCGCCTCGAGGGCGACGCCGGTGACCAGCGGCAGGTGGAACAGGCTACCCGCGCTGGCCCGCACCGCCTTTGAGTTGTACGGATCCACGCTGCTGCCACTGAGCAGCAGACCGTCGGCACCGGCGGCGTCGGCGCAGCGCAGCACCGTGCCTGCGTTGCCGGGATCCCGGACCTCGTGAAGCAACGCGAGCAGCCTGGGCACTCGGGCCAGCAGAGCCGCGGCGGTGACGTCGACAAACGCGCAGCGTGCGACGACACCCTGGGGGGTCACGGTGTCGGTCAGGGCGGCCACGACGTCATCGGCGACGCTGTGCCAGGAGACGCCTTGCGCACCCGCGGCGGCGCGAAGCTCCGGGTGGCGAGCCTCGATCGAGGCGGTCGCGAACACCTCACGGACCGCTCCCGCCCGCTGCAACGCCTCACGGACCGACGGCGGCCCCTCGGCGAGGAACTCCCGTCGCCGGGCACGCACGGCTCGTTTCGAGAGGTGGCTCGCCTGCCGCACCCGGGTGGAGCCTGCGGTGAGCGGCGCGACGTCAGGCCGCGCCACCGGCCGGTGCGTTGACGTCGCCGGGTAGGTGATTTCGGGCCACCTCGACCAGTGCGGCGAAGGTGGCGGGCTCGTGGACGGCGAGGTCGGCGAGCATCTTGCGATCGACCTCAACACCGGCGACCCGCAGACCCTGGATGAAGCGGTTGTAGGTCAGGTCGTGCTGGCGCACCGCCGCATTGATCCGGGTGATCCACAGCCTCCGGAAGTCTCCCTTGCGCGCGCGGCGGTCGCGGTAGGCGTAGACCGACGAGTGCGCGACCTGCTCCTTGGCCTTGCGGTACAACCGTGAGCGCTGGCCGCGGTAGCCGGAAGCCTGTTCGAGGATGACGCGGCGTTTCTTGTGTGCGTTGACGGACCGCTTGACGCGTGCCACGTGTCGTACTCCTTGCTCGGTCAGGTGCGTCCAACCGGGACGCGATGAGGTGGGCGAGGGTCAGTGGGTCATTTACCGAGCATTCGTCGGACACGCTTTCGATCTGCCTTCGCCACGGCCACGTCGCCGTCGTCCAGGCGGGTCCGGCCGGTGGACTGTTTTTGCATCATGTGCGTCCGCCGACGAGCCTTCTGGTGGCGCAGCTTTCCGGTTCCTGTCGTCTTGACGCGTTTGCTCATGCCGGAGTGCGGCTTCATCTTCGGCATCGGGTGCCTCTCCTCGCGGTGTCGCGATGCTCACGGTGGAGCACCGGCGGTGGTCGTCGGTATCGGGTCGGTGCTGGTGGCGCACCGCACGTCACATGTCTAGGTCGAGGTTCTCCGAGCGGCGTCGTGGTTTGCGTTCGAGGGGCTCGGTCGGGGGGCGGTCGGCGTCCGCCTCACGCTCGGCTGCCCGCTCCGCGTCACGATCAACGGCGGCCTGCACCTTCGCGGCTTTCACCTCGGCGCGCGCCTCCGCCTTCTTCTTGTGCGGCCCGAGCACCATGATCATGTTGCGGCCGTCCTGGCGGGGCGTGGACTCGACGAAGCCCAGGTCGGTGACATCTTCCGCGAGCCGCTGCAGCAGCCGGAACCCGAGCTCGGGACGGTGCTGCTCGCGGCCACGGAACATGATCGTGATCTTGACCTTGTCCCCCTGCTTGAGGAACCGCACGACGTGACCCTTCTTGGTCTCGTAGTCGTGCGAGTCGATCTTGGGCCGAAGCTTCATCTCCTTGATGACCGTGTTGGTCTGGTTGCGCCGAGACTCACGGGCCTTCTGGGCCGTCTCGTACTTGTACTTGCCGTAGTCCATGAGCTTGCAGACCGGCGGCCGCGCCATCGGCGCCACCTCGACCAGGTCGAGCTCAGACTCTGTGGCAAGCCGCAGCGCATCGTCGATGCGTACGATGCCGACCTGCTCGCCGTTCGGGCCGACGAGACGTACTTCGGGAACGCGGATCCGGTCGTTCACGCGCAGCTCTGTGCTGATGGGTCCTCCTGTTGTGCGAAGTCAGTGTGCGACGCGCCTGCGGCGTCTTCGCCCGGCACGAAAAGACGAAAACGTCGGAGACGTCGCGTACGGAGCTTCCCTGCGAGCCGGTGGCTCGCGAACGTCGACGAATTGTCGACGGACCTGACCCGACGGCTGTGCGGCCGGTGCGGGTGGGAGGGGGGCTCCGCTTGCGACCCGCGGGCACTGTGCACCCACGGTTGGTCTCGGGGCAAGGTTACCAGCAGCACCGGCGCATGTGACCGCGTCACCGGGTGACTGCCCAGGCGTGCCCGCTTGCGGTCTCGACCAGGACCAGCCCTGCCGCCAGGGATGTCAGGTCGTCGCCCTCGATGGTCACGACCACCGGACCGGCGACGTCGACGACCAGCGCCGCCGCACCGTCGGTCACCGCGGAGCGGGCGGCTTCGGTGGCGTGCTTGGGGACCGGCCGGGCGTCGGAGCGCCAGTGCGCCAGCGCCGCCAGCCCGGTGAACGCGAGCATCGCCTGCCGGCCGTCGCGCCCGGTCAGCAGCACGGTCACCATCTCGGAGCCCATGTCGGAGCCCAGCTCCGGCGGCGCCGCGACCACTGGTACGAGCACCCGACTGCGGCTCAACGCTGCCAGAGCGCGGCCGAAGGAGCCACCGCGGCCGTAGGCACCGAGCGCCTCGGTGACGACCGGGTCGGCCTCGCCGTTATCGGCGCCCTGGTCAGCCCCATGGTCGGACCCGTGCTGGGACATCTCCCCACCCTAGAGTCGGCGCCTGCTGCGGCCGTCTTCGTCATCGCCAACGACGTGACGGCGTTGGCGATCGCCCTCCCCGAGATCGAGCGCGACTTCGACGTCGGCGTCGACACGGTCCAGTGGGTCTTGAACGCCTACGCCGTCATCTTTGGTGTCTTCATCGTCACCGGTGGTCGGCTCGCCGACCTGTACGGCCGGCGCCGGATGTTCCTCGCGGGGGCGACGATCTTCGCGGTCTCCTCCTTGCTGGCGGGGATAGCGCCCAGCGCATTCCTGCTCATCGTGGCTCGAGCGCTCATGGGCGTCGGCGCTGGATCCTGTTCCTCAACGTGCCCATCGCGTTGCTGGCGAGCCTGGCGACCCTGCGGTTCATCACCGAGTCCCGGGTCGACACCGACGACCGATCGATCGACTACACCGGTGTGCTGGCGCTTTCTGGTGGTCTCGTCGCGCTGTTGGTCGCCCTCGACGAAGGCACGGTCAGAGGGTGGACGGACCCGCTCATCCTGGGACTGTTCGCCCTCTGCATCCTGCTGCTGGGCACCTTCGCCATCATCGAGCGGCGCTCCCGTACTGGTGCGCTGATCCCTCGCGAGGTCTTCGCCAACCGCGAGTTCCGGACGGTGTGTCTGAGCGTCCTGCTGATGTCGGTGACCTTCTTCTCGGCGCTGCTGTACCTCCCGCAGTTCATGACGAAGATCCTGGGCTGGTCCGCGCTCTCCGCCGGTCTGGGCCTGCTCCCGATGATGGCGACGTTCGCCGTGACCGCCTTCGTCGCCGGAACGCTCTACGAGCGGTTCGGCGGCAAGGTCTTGCTGAGTATCGGTGCGCTCAGTCTGGTGGTCGGCGCCATCCTGACCGCCTGGTCCGCCACGTCGTCGTCCTGGGCTGCCCTGGTGCCGGGCATGGCCGCGCTCGGTCTGGGAGTCGGCCTGTTCCTCTCCTCCGCGACAACGGCGGGAGTCGCCGCCATCGGTGAGGCTCAGTCCGGCCTGGCCGGCGGCTTGATCTACATGTTCCAGATCGCCGGAGGCTCCATCGGGCTGGCCTTGACCACCAGCGTGTACGCCATCGCCTCCGACCGCTCGGTGGCGACCCAGATCGAGGACAGTCCGGTGTCACTGACCGACAAGGAGCAGCACGCAGTGCAGGGCCTGCTGGCCGGCACCGAATCCGCCTCGCAGATCACCAACCGGATGTCCGAGTCCGCCGCGAAGACGGTCGAGTCCATCGTGAGGGACGGCTTCGGCAGTGGCCTGCAGTGGGCCTTTGGCTTCGTGGCTCTGCTGGCGATCGTGGGGCTGCTGATCACGGTGACCTCGATCGGCGGTCCCGTCTCGGCCCTGTGGCGGCGGCGCACCCCGCGGTCGTAGGCCACCGGGCGGACGTCGAGACGACCTCGGTCGACTTCGCGGACGGTTGCTTGCACACTGGCTGTGTGCCGGGATTCGACTTGTTGTGGTGGCTGCCGTTGACGGTGGCCTTGTCGGGTGTCGGACTCGTCGCAGCCTGGCGTGCCTGGCGCCGTCGCGAGATCGCGGCGACCGTGCGCCGGACCGGCTGGGCGCTGGCCCCCTGGGCAGTCCTGCTGCTGGGTATGTACGGCCTGGTGGTCCGGGTGGGTTCGGCTACCACGTTGTGGGTCAGCCGCTTCGTGTTCGACCCGACCGCTTGGTTGGGCGTCGCCACCGCCCTTGTGGCGACGGGCATGATCGTGCTCGGTGGTCGGTTTGGCCACCGGAGCGTCGCCGCCTCGTCGTCGCCGGCCCCCATCGATCGGCGCCCCTCACCGGCCGGAGACGACGACTTGGCGGAGATCGAAGCCATCTTGCGCAAGCGCGGAATTCACTGAGTGACCCCACGCGCTGCCGCGGCCCTTGGTGACTGACCGAACCCCGCTGAGTGGCCCGCGCGAGGCCGTGTCGGCATCCGCGTCGGGTGAGGACCGCTCAGCCGTTCAGGTCGCCGTGTGGATCCGGAGCCTCGTGCGCGTCGATGCGGCGGCGCAGCTCGGCGACGGCACCGCGAGCACGGGAGCCGTCGGCGCTCTGCAGCGCCATGACCGCGACCACGGACCCGTCGGCGGTGTCGATGACCGCCCAGGGCGCGCCGCGCGGCAGGCTGATCGTCACCGCCTCGGACCAGTCGAGCTGACGTTGCCGGAAGCCGTTGCGGATGAGGATCCCCGTTACGTCGGCACGCACCTGAGTGCGGGCGATGCCCAACAGCACCACGAGCACACCGGCGAGGAAGAGCAGCAACGTCACCGTCTGCAGCACCGTGAACTGCGCTCGGACGTCGGGCGCCATCGCCGCCCACAACGCGGCCATGATCGCGACGAGGGAGGCACCGGCGGCGACCGCCACCACGCGCGCGCCGAGAGGGCGGTACGTCGTGGCCGCATCCGGGCTCGCGCTCACAACCGGCAGGCGAGGACGTCGGACATCAGCGTGCCGCGCGCGCCGAGCAGCCACAGCGCGTCCATCACCCGCTGGGCTGAGTTCCGCGGCACCATGGCCCGGACCGCGACCCATCCCTCGCGATGCAGCGGGGAGATGGTGGGCGACTCGATACCAGGCGTCAGGGCCACCGCCTCCTCGAGCTGCTCGGTGCGGATGTCGTAGTCCATCATCACGTACGCCCGCGCCACCAGAACGCCCTGCAGCCGACGCTCGAACACCGACAGCCCGGCCGGCTCCGCCGCGCCGTCCCGGATGACCAGCACCGCCTCGGACTCCAGGATCGGGTCGCCGACCACCGCCAGGCCGGCGGCGCGCAACGTCGTGCCCGTCGACACCAGGTCGGCGATCGCATCGGCCACACCGAGCCGCACCGCGGACTCCACGGCGCCGTCCAACCGCACGACGCTCGCTGCGACACCGATGCGCCGCAGATGACCCTCGACGACACCGGCGTAGGAGGTCGCGACGCGTCTGCCCCGGAGGTCGCTGACCTCGGCGACATCCCCTGGTGGCGCGGCGAAATGCAGTCGGGCGGCGCCAAAGCCCAAGGCCAGCAACTCCGTGGCGTGGGCCCCGGAGTCCTGCAGCAGGTCGCGCCCGGTCAGGCCGACGTCGAGCGTTCCCTCTCCGACGTAGACCGCGATGTCGCGCGGCCGGAGGTAGAAGAACTCCACGTCGTTATCAGCATCGACGAGCGTCAGCTCGCGGATATCCCGGCGCTGGCGGTAACCGGCGTCGCGCAGGAGCCGCGCTGCCTCCTCCGCGAGCGAGCCCTTGTTGGGGACCGCGACCCTCAGCACGGTGGACTCACCTTTGGGCTCAGGCGCGGGCTCACAGCTGCGCGTACACGTCGTCGAGGGTGAGCCCGCAGACGAGCATCAGCACCTGCGTCTGGTAAAGGAGCTGGCTGATCTCCTCCGCAGCCCGTTGCGGGGACTCGTGCTCCGCCGCCAGCCACGACTCCGCTGCCTCCTCGACCACCTTCTTGCCCACCGCGTGCACGCCGGCATCCAGGGCTGCCACTGTCGCCGATCCCGTCGGCCTGCGGGAGGCCTTGTCCGCCAGCTCGGCGAACAGCTGGTCGAAGGTCTTCATCGGCATCGGCCTCCCCGGATCGGGCGAAGCCTACGACAGCCGCCGCAGCACAAGCGCGGTGTCCACCGCCGCCCGAGCCGCTTCCGCACCCTTGTCCTGCGACGACCCCGGCAACCCGGCCCGGTCCCGGGCTTGCTGCTCGTCGTCGCAGGTGAGCAGCCCGAAGCCGACCGGGACGCCGGTGTCGAGCGCGACGCGGGCCAACCCGTCGGTGGCCGCGCGGCAGACGTACTCGAAGTGAGGGGTGGCTCCGCGGACGACGACTCCCAGCGCGACGACGGCGTCCCAGCCACCGCGGGCGAGGGCCAGTGCGGTCACCGGCAGCTCGAACGAGCCGGGCACGCGCACCGTCGTCGTCTCACCGACCCCGGCAGCGTCCAGTGCCCCGCGGGCGCCGGCGACCAGAGCGTCGGTCACCTCCGGGTGCCAGCTCGCTGCGACGATGCCGACCCGCAGTGCCGAGCCGTCGCGGTCGCCGGACCGCGGGGCACCCTGACCACTCATAGCGGCTCGCCCGCCGGGACCGTTCCGGGACCGCCGAGCAAATCCTGCAGCGCCGGCAGGTCGTGGCCCAGGCGGGCGGCCTTGGTCCGCAGATAACGCAGGTTGTCCGGTGTCGGGCTGGTGGTCAGGGGACGCCGCTCGGTGACGCCGACGCCCAACCGCTGCAGGGCGTGCGCCTTGGCTGGGTTGTTCGACAGCAGCAGGACCGAACGCACCCCGAGATGACGCAGGATCTGCGCGCCAGTGCCGTAGTGCCGGGCGTCTGCCGGCAGGCCGAGATCCAGGTTGGCGTCGACCGTGTCGCGCCCGGAGTCCTGCAGGGCGTATGCCTGCAACTTGTGCAGCAGACCGATCCCGCGTCCCTCGTGGCCACGCAGGTAGACCACGACACCGGCTCCGGCCGCCGTGATCGCCGCCAGCGATGCTTCGAGCTGCGACCCGCAGTCGCAGCGACGCGAGCCGAAGACATCCCCCGTCAGGCACTCGGAGTGAAGCCGGGTGAGGATCTCGCGGCCGTCTCCCAAGTCGCCGTGGACTAGCGCCAGGTGCTCACTGCCGTCGACGTCGCTGCGGTAGCCGTAGCCTCTGAACACCCCGAGCTGGGTGGGCAGCCGGGTCGAGGCCACCTGGGTGACGAGACGCTCGTGCTGCCACCGGTACGCGGCGAGGTCGGCGACGCTGACCACCGGCAACTCGTGCCGGTCGGCGAACGACCGCAGTTCCGCCCCACGCCGCATCGTCCCGTCGTCGCAGATCAGCTCCGCGATGACACCGGCGGGCGACCGGCCGGCCAACACGGCCAGGTCGACAGCGGCCTCGGTGTGGCCGGCGCGCCGCAGCACCCCACCAGGTTGGGCCCGCAGCGGGAACATGTGGCCCGGGCGTACCAGCGCGGCCGGCTCGGTGTCCGGGTCTGACAGCAGTCGTGCCGTCCGGGCGCGGTCAGCCGCACTGATGCCGGTGGTGATGCCGTCGCGGGCGTCCACCGAGACCGCCCACGCCGTACGCAGCGGGTCCTGGTTGTCCGGCGTCATCGGCGGCAGACCCAGCCGGTCCAGCGCGGCGCCGGTCAGCGGAACGCAGACGACGCCGCTGGTGTGGCGGACCATGAACGCCATCATGGCCGCGGTCGCGGCACTGGCCGCGAAGACCAGGTCCGCCTCGTCCTCACGCGCCGAGTCGTCCACCACCACGACCGGCCGGCCGGCCGCCACCTCGTCGACCGCACGCTCGATGGGGTCTAGGGCGATGTCCATCACGCGCCGACCGTCTCGATCTGCGGGCCGCGGGGGTCCGGTGCGCCGGATCGGACACGGATCCAGGTCACGAACCCGGCGACGCAGAACGCGCCGTACACGGCGTACAAAACCGCAGAGGGGTAGAAACCAGCGTTGACCAGGGTAGGGACGCCGACAGCGTCCACCGCGATCCAGACCAGCCAGAACTCCACCCAGCCACGCGCCATGCCGTAGGTCGCCAGGATGCTGCCGGTGAGGATCCAGGCCTCGGTGAGCCGGCCGAACGAGCCGATGATCCCGAACAGCCACCAGAACAACACGGTCCCGGCGGCGTACAGGGCGACCAGCTGCACCCGTTCCGGCCAGGTGGCCCAACGGGGCCGGATGGCGCCACCGTCGGAGGCTTCCCCCCGATCGCGGGACTGCCGCCACCGGAACCAGCCCCAGATGGAGACGGCGACGAAGAAGACCTGTCGCCCGGCCTGGCCCCACAACGTCTTGTCCTGCGGGGTGTCGAAGGCGACACCGAGGAAGACGGTGAACAGCAGCAGGTTCCCGACGATCCCGACCGGCCAGGCCCAGATCCGGCGACGCATGCCACCGACTGCCGAGGCGAGGCCGAACGCGTTACCGATGATCTCCCGCCACAAGATGTCCTTGCCGCCGATCGTCAGCGTTGCGGAGAACAACCAGTCCAGGGCCGTCATGCGCTGTCCTCAATCGTCGTGTCGTCCGCTGCTGGGCGCACGTCGAGCAGCCGTTCAACGTACTTGGCCACGATGTCGATCTCTACGTTGAGCCGGGAACCGATCCGCGTGCGGCCCAGCGTGGTCGCCGCCAGCGTCGTGGGGATGAGCGCGACCGTGAAGGACGGCGGTGCGCTGTCTCGCACCTCGACGACCGTCAGCGACACACCGTCGAGCGTGACCGATCCCTTGGGGACCAGGTAGCGGGCCAGGGCCGACGGCAGCGCCACCCGGAACACCTCCGCGTGCTTGCCGGGCAGCCGCTCGACCAACGTCCCGGTGCCGTCCACGTGTCCTTGGACGAGATGACCTCCGAGCCGCCCATCCGCGCGGACGGCGGGCTCGAGGTTGACGGGTGATCCGGCCTGCAAGTCGCCGAGGGAGGTCCGGCCGAGCGACTCGGCGATCACGTCCGCGGTGAAGCAGTCGGCATAGTGACCGGTGACGGTCAGGCAGCAACCGTTGACGGAGACCGAGTCGCCGTCGGCAGCGTCGGTCACCGCCGGTCCGCCACGCACCGTGATCCGGGCCGAGCCGCCCTGCAGCTCCACGGACACAACCTCGCCGACCTCCGACACGATGCCCGTGAACATCAGCCCACCTCCGCCGTGAGCGGTCGGGCCGTGAGCCGTACGTCAGCACCGAGCCGGGTGACATCGGTGAAGGCCAGCCGATGGCGGCCGGCCAGAGTCTCGACCCCCGCGGCGGCCAGTGCCGCCCGGCCGTCGCCGAGGAGGGCCGGTGCGAGGTAGGCGACCACCTCGTCGACGAGTCCGGCAGCCACGAACGCACCGGCCAGCCGGGGGCCGCCCTCGAGCCAGGCATGCCTCACCCCGAGGTCGGACAGGGCCTGCAGCACCGCCCGCACGTCGTGGGTGCGGATCTGGACGGTGTCCGCGGCGTCGTCCCAGACCCGGGCGGTGTCGGGGAGGTCGCGAGTCCCGACCACGACGCGCAGCGGTTGGTGGCGGAACGGCAGCGGGGCGTCCATCCGGTCGCGCACGTTGAGACGGGGGTCGTCGGCGAGCACGGTTCCGGTGCCCACCACGATCGCGTCTGCCTGCGCCCGGAGCCTGTGGACGTCGTGGCGCGCATCCGGACCGGTAATCCACGTGCTCGTACCGTCGACAGCGGCGCTGCGTCCGTCGAGCGTTGCTGCCACCTTCCAGGTGACGAAGGGCCGGGCCCGCTCGATGCTGAACGCCCAACGGCAGTTGAGCGCCGCAGCGTCAGCTGCGAGCACGCCGCCCTCGACGCCGATGCCGGAGTTGCGCAGCACGTCAGCGCCGCCGGCTGCCACCGGGTCCGGGTCGGTCATCGCGAACACCACACGGGCGACGCCGGCGGCGATCAGCGCGTCGGTGCACGCCCCGGTCCGCCCGGTGTGTGAGCACGGTTCGAGGGTGACGACCGCGGTCGCACCGCGGGCTGCGGCACCCGCTGCACCGAGGGCGTCGACCTCGGCGTGCACGGTGCCGGCACCCCGGTGGGCGCCCTCGCCGATGCCGGTTCCGGTGGCGTCGAGCAGGACGCATCCCACCCGTGGGTTCGGCGAGACCCGACCCGGAACACTCGCGGCGAGCTCAAGCGCGCGGCGCATCGCCGCGTGCTCGACGGGGCTGGCCATCCGATCCCTTCCGTCCGCTGCGTACGACGCGCACGGGTCCGGGGTCGCGTTGTCGTCTCGCGGCACGGAAACGGCCCGCGGCTCGCGAGACGAACGCGTGCTGCCTCCCATCCGGACTGTCACCGTCGGTCCTGGAGTTCCACCAGGTCAACCGGCCACCTCAGGTGGCCGGGTCGCGGACTGTCACCGCCGGTTCGGATTTGCACCGACCCCGGAGCACGCGAGCGTCAACTCGATCGAAAGTATGTCACGGACCCGCGAGAGCCGCTGGTCGTCGGCCGGGTCACCCTCCAGCATCACCGGTGACCTGGGCTCGGAGCCCCTTAACCGCGGCGTCGGCATCGTCGGCGCTGAACACCGCCGATCCGGCCACGAACACGTCGGCACCGGCGTCGGCGCACCGCTCGATCGTCTCCGCGGAGACGCCACCGTCAACCTGCAGCCACACGTCCCCGCCGTACCGGTCGAGCAGGGCACGGGTCCGCGCGATCTTCGGCAGGCACACGTCGAGGAAGGCCTGCCCGCCGAACCCCGGTTCGACCGTCATCACCAAGATCATGTCGAGCTCGGGCAACAGGTCCTCGTACGGGTCGACCGGGGTGCCCGGTCGTAACGCGAGGCCGGCGCGGGCGCCCTGGGACCGCAGGGTGCGGGCGAGCCGTACCGGCGCTCGGACCGCCTCGACGTGGAAGGTGACGCTGGACGCCCCCGCCTCCGCGTAGTCAGGCGCCCAGCGGTCCGGATCCTCGATCATCAGGTGGCAGTCGAGCGGCTGCGC
>JACCZI010000015.1 GCA_013696015.1 Nocardioidaceae bacterium | reverse complement strand
GTCGAAGGCGGCTTCGACGCGCTAATCAACCCCGCGTGGAAAACGCGTCCCGGACCGAACCCGGAGGTCTGCCCGGAGCTGGCGGCGGTGGGCCGGGTACTTCGAACGCTTTGGCAGCGGCTGAGCTGGACGAGCCTGCGGCACCAGTTGCTCCTTGAGACCGTGACCCTGCTGCAGGCAGAGATGGCGCGGTTCAAGGACGAGCACGGGCAGGTCAGCTTCGACGACATGCTCTGCCGCGTCGACGACGCGTTAAACCCGCGGACGAACCCCGCGGCTGCGGACCTGCTCGCGGCGCTGCGGCGCCGGTTCCGGTACGCGCTGGTCGACGAGTTCCAAGACACGGACCCGGTGCAGTGGGAGATCCTGCGTACGGCTTTTCACGGGCGCACGACACTGGTGCTGATCGGCGACCCGAAGCAGGCGATCTACGCCTTCCGTGGCGGCGACGTGGTGACGTACCTGCTGGCACGGCAGGACGCCTCCGGTGAGGCCACGCTGGCGAAGAACTGGCGCAGCGACGAGGTATTGGTCGCGGGGCTGGGTCACGTGTTCGGCCAGGCGGCACTGGGCGATCCCGGGATCGTGGTGCGGCCGGTGGACTCCGCGCATCCCGGCCGGCGGCTGACCGGGGCACCGGTCGAGGCGCCGGTCCGGTTGCGGGTGCTCACCCGGGCAGCACTCGGGCAGAAGCCAAGGGCCAAGCCGAAGGTCGGGGAGGCTCGCCCGGCGGTGGCCAGAGACGTGACGGCTGAGCTGGTACGACTCTTCGACAGCGGGGCGCAGTTGCAGGTCGACGGCGAATCCCGTCCGGTTGCACCTGGCGACGTCGCCGTGCTGGTGCACACGAACCCGCAGGCGACGCTCGTGCATGACACGCTGCGAGCAGCCGGTGTGCCTGCCGTTCTCACCGGTGCAGTCGACGTGTTCCGCACTGCGATGGCTGGGGAATGGCTGCTGTTGCTGCAGGCCCTCGAGCAGCCGCACCGGAAGGCCCGCGCGCGGACCGCTGCGCTCGGGTGCTTCCTCGGCTGGGATGCGGCTCGACTCGCGGCCGCTGGTGACGCCGCCATGGAGGAGCTCGGACCGCACCTCGGCGAGTGGGCCGCGGTGCTCGACCGCCGTGGCGTTCCGGCGCTGCTAGAGGTGGTCACCGAGGGTGGTCGGCTGCTCGAGCGGCTGCTCGTGACCGCCGAGGGCGAGCGGCAGCTGACCGACCTGCGACACATCGGTGAGGCGCTGCACGCCGCCGCGGTCGCCGAACAGCTCGGCACCTCGGCTCTTGTCGAGTGGCTGGCTCGGCGCATCCGCGACGCCCGCCCCGATGTCGAGGAGCGGAGCCGTCGGCTGGAGTCGGACGCCGAAGCCGTGCAGGTCATCACCGTGCACCGCAGCAAGGGGCTTGAGTTCCCGGTCGTGTTCGTGCCATTCGGATGGGACCGGTGGATCCGCCCGGAGGAGCACCCGCGGTTCCACACCGACGGGGTACGCAGCGTCGACGTGGGGGGCAAGGAGGGGCCGACGTACGCCGGGCACTGCGCCACCCACGCCGAGGAAGAGACCGGCGAGTCGCTGCGGCTCCTCTACGTCGCGCTCACCCGAGCGCAGTGCCAGGTGGTCACCTGGTGGGCGCCCTCGACGAACACGGGTGCTGCGCCGTTGCACCGGCTGCTCTTCGACGACTTCGCGCCAGGACAAGGGCCAAGGGCCGAGATCACCCTGCCGGACGACGACGACGCCGTCCGGCAGCGGCTCTCCGACCTGCCGCACCGCTCGGGTGGAACGGTGTCGGTCGAGGAGATCGTGGCGCCGCCGCAGGGGGTGGTGTGGGCACCGCCCGGCCGTACTCCGCCGGCCATGGCGGTGGCGACGTTCGACCGCACCCTGGACACCGCGTGGCGGCGGACGTCGTATTCGGCCCTGACCGCGGCCGCTCACACCGTGCCGGGCGTTGCGAGCGAGCCGGAGGAGCGCGGGCTGGACGACGAGCCGGAGGTGGTCGAGGTCGCCGACGCCGACGACTCGACCGACGAGGGGCTGCGGGCGGTGGCGTCGCCGATGGCGAAGCTGCCGAGCGGCACCGGCTTCGGCATCGTCGTGCACTCGGTGCTGGAGCAGGTCGACACGGGCGCACCCGATCTCGCCGCCGAGCTCGCCGAGCGGGGCCGGGAGGTGCTCGCTCGCCGGTTGAGCACCTCCTACACCGCCGACGAGCTGGGCGCCGCACTGCTGCCGGGGATGGAGACCACGCTCGGACCGCTGGCGTCGGACGTGCGCCTCCGGGACATCGCAGCGGCGGACCGGCTGGCGGAGATGGACTTCGAGCTGCCGTTGGCCGGTGGGGACGACCCGACCGGGACGGCGACGACGCTGGCCGGCATCGCCGACCTGCTGCGCCGGCGGCTAACCGACGAGGATCCGTTTGCTGCGTACCCCGATCGGCTGACCGGACCCGGCGTACAGCAGCAACAGCTGCGCGGCTACCTCACCGGCAGTGTGGATGCGGTGCTGCGGCTGCGCGAGCCCGGCGGCGAGCCGCGGTATGTGGTGGTCGACTACAAGACCAACTGGCTGGGCGGCGCGGCCGCGGAGCCGCTCACCGCCTGGCACTACCGGCCCGCCGCGCTCACCGAGGCGATGCTCGCCTCGCACTACCCGTTGCAGCTCCTGCTGTACCTGGTCGCCCTGCATCGCTATCTGCGGTGGCGGCAACCGGGGTACAACCCGGAGCGGCACCTCAGCGGCGGGCTGTACCTGTTCCTGCGCGGGATGTGTGGGCCGGCCACACCGGTGGTGGCAGGCGTGCCCTGCGGAGTGTTCGGCTGGGTGCCGCCGCCGGGGCTGGTGGCAGCACTCTCGGTCCTTCTGGCGGGCGGCGGTGCGCCGTGACGGTCGTTGAAGAGCCAGCCTTGGTGGACGAGGGTGACCCCTACGACGTCCGGCTGGCGCTCGGGGCGACCGGGTTGTTGCGTACGTTCAACTCGGCCGGGGTGCTGACTGCCGCCGACGTGCATGTCGCAGCGCGGCTCAGCCGGCTGGGAGAGGAACCGGACGAACGGGTGCTGCTTGCGGTGGCGCTGGCGGTACGCGGCGTACGACTCGGATCGGTCTGCGTCGACCTGCCCGGCCAGCGGGAGACGGTGACGTCCGACGACGACTCGGGCACCGACCTTGATGCGTTGCCGTGGCCGGACCCGGGGGAGTGGCTCGAGGTGACCGCCGCCAGCCCGCTGGTCGCGGTCGGAGACTCACAGGTGCCGGCTTCGTCGAGCTCGCAGACCGGTCATCCGCTGCGCCTGGTCGGGCCGCTGCTCTATCTCGACCGTTACTGGCGGCAGGAGCAGCTGGTACGCGAGGAGCTCGACGCCCGGGCGTCGCGTGCCGTGCCGCCCGTCGACGCTGACGCCTTGAGGGCCGAGCTGGCGCGACTCTTCCCCGACGAGGAGCCAGACCGGCAGCGGTTGGCGGCGGCCACGGCGGTGCTGAGGTCGATCACGGTCATTGCTGGTGGCCCTGGGACCGGCAAGACGACCACGGTGGCGCGCATCATCGAGCTGTTTCGTTCGCTGCCCGGGCCGTCGCCGCGCATCGCCTTGGCGGCGCCGACGGGCAAGGCGGCCGCCCGACTCGAAGAGGCGGTGCGCGGACTGGAAATTCCCGGCGTCACTGCTTCCACTCTGCACCGGCTGCTGGGGCGCAAACCCGGTAGCCGGAGTCGCTTCCGCCACGACCGCCACGACCGGCTGCCGTACGACGTGGTCGTCGTCGACGAGACGTCGATGGTGTCGCTCACGCAGATGTCGCGGTTGATGGAGGCGCTGCAGCCGATGGCACGGTTGGTGCTGGTCGGCGACCCGGATCAGCTCACGTCGGTGGAGGTCGGTGCGGTGCTCGGTGACGTCGTCGCGCGGCCGGCGCCGACGGGAGCAACGGTGCCGGCGCAGCTGGCGGAGGTGGCCCCCGCGGACGTTGCGGACGCCGACCCGGCTGAGCTGCGCAACGGGATCGTGGGGCTCACGGTGATTCGTCGCTTCGGAGCGGAGATCGGGGCGTTGGCCGCTGCGATTCGGGACCGGGACGAGGATGTCGTGCTGGCGCTGCTGCGCGAAGGCAGACCGGAGGTGTCGTATGTCGAGGTCGCGGACGACGGGCCGCTGACCTCCGGCCAGCTCGGCGGGCTGCGCGACGACGTGGTTTCGGCCTCGCGGGCGCTCATCCAGGTCGCGGACGCCGAGCACGCCCGGGAGGCGTTGGTGGCCTTGGGTCGGCACCGACTTCTGTGTGCTCACCGGCGCGGTCCGTACGGCGCGACGCACTGGACCGAGCAGGTCGAGCGGTGGCTGGCCGAGGCGCTGGGCCGGCCACCGGACGCAGGCATGTGGTACCGAGGGCAGCCGCTGCTGGTGACGGCCAACGACTACGAGATCGAGCTGTTCAACGGCGATAGCGGTGTGGTGGTCGACGGCGGTGAGGAGGGCTTGCAGGCCGCCTTCGCCCGCAGCGGCGAGCCCAGGCTGCTCAGTCTTCACCGGCTCTCGGCGGTGCAGACCGTGCATGCCATGACGGTCCACAAGGCCCAGGGCAGCCAGTTCGACCGTGTGACGTTGGTGTTGCCACCGGAGCAGTCCCGGGCGCTGACCCGCGAGCTGCTGTACACCGCGGTGACCCGTGCGCAGTCGCAGGTGCGCGTCATCGGATCGGAGGCGGCCGTGCGCCGGGCGGTGTCGCGCCGGGTGGCGCGGGCGAGCGGGCTGCGCGGATGAGTCCTTAGCCCCGCTCGATGTCGACGAAGGGGGTCGGCGATCCGACTGCGCTACTGGTTGCCGTTCCCAGGACGTGCGGTGATGTGGGCAGTGCCACCCGGACGTCTGGGAACATGAACCGCGCGACTCGGTCGATGCGGAAGCCGGCGGTCTCGATGGCCCCTATCGTGTCGCGGTTGGTGTGGCAGCCGCCGGCGATGCGTGGCCAGATCGTCGCGTCGAGGCTGCGTTGCACACGGTTCAGCACGGGGTTGTCGGCGCGGATGTGCTCGAAGAACCGCAACTGGCCGCCAGGGCGCAACACCCGGCGGATCTCGGCCAAGGCTGCGGCCGGGTCGGGCACAGAGCAGAGCACCAACGAGGTAACGGCAGCGGCGACGCTGGCATCGGCCACCGGAAGTCGCGAGCCGTCGCCGTCGACCACGACCACGTGGACACGCGCCTCGCGTGCAGCCGTTTCAGCGAGCCCGCGAAGGTGAGGCTCTGGTTCCACCGCGAGCACCTGCGTCACGGAGGCGGGGTAGTGAGCGAAGTTGAGCCCGTTGCCTGCACCCAGCTCGACGACCCGGCCGGTCAGTCCCGCGAGCAGCCGGCGCCGGTGGGGAGCGAGCTCTGGCTCCATCCGCTGGCTCAGCCACGCGTAGGCACGGGCGAAGACAGGGTGTCGGTGTGAGTCAGCCATGGGCATCAGCATGGAACGTCTCGTACATCGATGCGCCGGCGCCCTCACTAACCCGACCCAACGGTGTGCCTCTGCCGCCCGACGACTGTCAGACCCTCCTGTCAGGATGCCGAGTACAAGGGGGGTTGAGATCATGCAGATCGAGTGGTTTCGGGCGTACGTCGAGAAGTTGCTCCGGGTGGGCTTGACCGGGCCTCCGGTGCCGGACGCGGACGGGGACTACCCGTTCCGTTGGGGGACGGCGGCGTGCTGGGTGCGCATCTGTGAGGAGCCGTTCCTGAGGGTCGAGGTGTTTGCGCACGCGGCGCTCGGTGTCAAAGGGTCGGTGGCGTTGTTGCGGGAGCTGAACGACCTGACCGCCGGGCTGCTCCGTGGTCGCGTCTACGTGCGCGACGGGGTAGTCGTGATGGAGGACAACATCCCGGCGTCCGCAGTGACGCCGGAGGAGCTGGCCGAGAGCTGCGCGTGCGTGGGTACCCTCGGCCACGAGCTGGGCGTGATGCTGGCCGCGATGTTCGACGGGCAGACCCCCTTCCCGGCCGATGCGGAGCCGATCGAGTCCGAGGGGGCGTGACGTGCCGATGCGTCCCAGAGCACCCGGACCTCTGTCACCTCTAGCGCACGGGTGATGTGGCAGGCGCTTCGCGACTCGCTCGGTAAGCCGGCCGGCGGTGCGGCCGTGCTCCGCCAGCTGCGGAGCTCGCATAGCGTAGTACTTTATCTACATGAAGAGTGACAGTGGTGTAGTAATGGTGGACGTTCGCGAGGCTGCAGCGCTTGCAGCACGAACACCCGAGACCATCCGTCGTTGGGTGTGGAGCGGCAGGCTGCCGGCGCGGCGGCGAGGGCGGCGGCTGATCGTGGCACGAGACGACGTCCTCCGGCTCGTGGGAGCGTCGAGAAGCGATGGGGCCGGGGTGACCTTGCAGGAGTGGGCCCAGGAGGCCAGTGCCGGACCGGCCGGCTCGAGCGAGACGGCGAGCGATCTCGTGTTCGACGATCGAGCGGCTCGTGACGAAGGCGTGACGAATGCGAGGCGACCGTGACGGTCGTGGACGCGAGCGTCGTCGTCGACTGGGTAGCACCAGATGTCGATCCGACCAACCCTGCTCGACGCCTTCTCCGGCAGCTGGCCGAGGCCTCGGCATCGGTGTTTGCGCCTCGGCTGCTGTTCGAGGAGGTCGCCAACGCGCTGCTCACCGGATGTCGGCGTGGCCGGTGGGACGGCATGGCGGCGGACCGGGCGTACTCGCGGCTGCGCCGCGCGCCGATCGAGATTATCGATGAACGGCGCGACCTCGATCGGGCCTGGGAGCTGTCGAGACGATACGACGAGCATCCCGTCTACGACATGGTCTACGTCGCCGTGACCGAACGGCTCGGCGATGTGCTGGTCACCCAGGACGAGCGGCTCCGCGAACGGCTCATGCTGGCGTATGTCGTCGGACCGTAGCTGCCGAGCCCGGTGACCCTCACCCTGGCGATCGCGGCGCGAATTGGCCGCCCTGCTGTGATCGCCGTACGCGACCTCGGCCATCATCTCGTCGAGCACCGCGGCCTCGGCCGACAGCCCGTCCGCTGCCTCCGGCGAGGCGCACGCCATGGCGTCGGCCAGCGCGGCGCTGGCGGTGCGCAGATCGCCGACGGCACCGGTGCCGTCACCCGCGGAGAGCCGATGCGACGCCTGACGCTTGGCGCGCTGGGCGGTCTGGAACGCCAGCTCGGTGACCACGACCGGGTTCGCGACCCGACCGGCGGCCTCGTCCCCGGGGACGACGTTGACGCGCAGCAGGATCGTGACCGTCTGCTCCTTGAGCGTGGTCACGTCGACGTACCGCAGCTCGAGGGTGGCTATGTCGGCGTGGCCCAGGCGCACCATCGCGGGAATGTCGAAGCTGATCAGCAGCTTGCGCTGCTCGTCGGCGTAGAAACCGCCGAGCTCCACCAGCAGGCCGTCCGCGACCATCGACGCGGGCAGCTCGTTGGCCAGGCGGACACCGCGAACGTGCGATGACATGCGGACGAGCAGCGACGCCGCCTGCACCGACTGGTTGAGCAGCTCCTCGACCTCGCCGGTGATCAGGGCGGTCGCCCGGTCGGCGTCCTCGGCGAACAGCTCGTTGCCGCGGCCACCGCGGGCTGTGGCGGATAGCAGTCGCTCGTCGTACCCGAGCCCGAAGCCGAGCGCAGAGGTCGAAATACCTCGACGGGCGTACGTCGCCGCGACCGAGCCCAGCTGGTCAGGCTCGGTCATACCCGCGTTGGCGTGGCCGTCGCTGATCAACAGCACGCTGCCGCCCGCGTCACCTGCGACGCGCTGCGCCTCCTGTAGTCCGCGCAGGTAGCCCGAGGACAGGTCGGTGCAACTCCCGGCGTCGATCGCAGCGATGCGCGTCTTGATCGCCGACTTGTCAGTCGTAGGGCCGGCGGAGACCTCGACTCGGACCTGGTCGTCGAACGAGACGAGCCCGAAGCAGTCGGCGGGGTCGAGCCGGTCGACGAGCGACGTCAGCGCTCGCTTGGCGCCTTCGAGACGGTCACCGGCCATGG
>JACCZI010000012.1 GCA_013696015.1 Nocardioidaceae bacterium | reverse complement strand
TGGTCACGTCCTCCCCGTCGAGAAAGATGCGCCCGCCTGTGGGCTCGATGATGCGGTTGATCAATTTCATCGTTGTGGTCTTCCCGCACCCGGAAGGGCCAACGAAGATGACGATCTCACCCTCGGGGATCTCCATCGACAGGTCGTCGACGGCCGGCTCGTGCTGGCCCGGGAAGGTCTTGGAGAGATTCTCCAACCGGATCTTCGACTCGCTGCCGTTCGTCCGGGCACCGCTTTGCTGACCGTTGCTCATCATCGAATACCTTTGGGAATAGTGATCCGGGAGACGCCGACGTAGAACAAGTCGAACAAGATGGCCAGGACGACGATTCCGAGCGTCCCCGCGATGACGTCGCTGAGTGCGGTGACTGAGCTGAGGTTGGCAAGACCAGCGAAGATCTCTTCGCCAAGACCGGGACCGTTGATGTACGCCCCGATCGCGGCGATGCCGATCAGGATCAGCGTGGACACACGGATTCCGGTCAGGATGACCGGCCAGGCCAGGGGGAGCTCGACGCGCAACAGTCGCTGCCTGCGCCCTAGGCCCATGCCCTGCGCCGACTCCACGACGGCCGAGTCCACTTCGCGCAGTCCGACGATGGTGTTCCGCACGATGGGCAGCAGCCCGTACATCACGAGCGCGACTACCACCGAACGCCCGCCCAGGCCGAGACCTGGGACGGCGATGAAGATGCCGAACAGGGCCAGGCTGGGGATGGTGAGGAAGGTGCCGGTGACCGCGAGCACCAGATCGCGTGGGCGTTGCGTCCGGTAGGTTGCGACGCCGAGGGCGACGCCGATAATCGTTGCCAGCGCCACCGAAATGACCACGATTACCACATGATCGATGGCGTCCTCAAGCACCAGGTCCCAGCGGAGCTCCAGGTAGGCCCAGAGATTCACCCACCAGCTGTTCTCGCGGCTCATGCACACCTCCGCCTAGAGCGACGGTGAGTCACAGTGAGTGCGGACACCGCCGCTACGCGGACTGTTGCACGGGGTGCGGAACCTGACAAGGCCGATGCCCATAAGGCAACGGAAGCGTTACCCGATCAGCAGTCGGCGGCGGAGAGCTGGGCAGCATGTGCGACCAGCTCGGCAACGGCCGCGCGCATCGCGTCGGCGTCGAAGCGCGGTGCCGGTCCCTGTAGCCCTAGCACCGCGACTAGGTCGCCGCGCCCGTCGAGCACCGGAGCCGCCAGGGCGTTGAGGTCCGGCTCACGTTCACCGATCGCCCCACCCCAGCCCCGGTCCTTGGTGAGGGCGATCTCCGCAGCGAGTTCCGTGGGGTCGGTGATGGTCCGTGGCGTGTACGCGGTGAGCCGACCGGCCGGCATCGCACCGGTGTAGGCGAGGAATACCTTGCCGATCGCGGTCGCGTGCCCGATGCTCGGCCGCCCCACCTCTGCGACGCTGCGCACCGAAGCCGGACTCTGAACGAAGTCGACGGTGATCGTAGCTTCGCCGTTCGGCACCGACAATGTCGCGGTCTCACCGGTCGCCGCCGTCAGCGCCGTTAGGTGCGGTCGGGCGAGCTGTCGTAGGTCGACCCGAGCCAGCGCCGCGTTTCCCAGCTCGACGAGCCGAGGACCGAGCCGGAAGCGGCCGCTCTCCGGTGCCCTGCGGACCATCTCTGCCTCGGCCAGCGTCGCGAGCAGTCTGGAGACCGTGCTCGGGTTGATGCCGGTGCGCCGCGCGATCTCGTTGTTTCCGAGATCGCCCGGGGCCGCCGCGAGGGTCCGTAGCACGGTCACCGCCCGCTGGACTGTCGCAACGGGGCGGTTCGTTGTGGTCATCCGGTCTCCCGTGTTAGCGTCCCATCGCGTCAGTATAAGCAACAATGTTGCCCACAGGGCAACGAGGTGGTCCATGGCTCACGATGATCTGCCGACGGCAGTCCGTTACCTGATTGTCGGCGCCGGCGTTCACGGCCTGTCCACCGCCTGGCATCTGGCACAGGGGCTGCGGGCCCGAGGTGAGGGCGGCGGCGAGGACGTGTTGGTCCTCGACAAGACCGCCGTCGGGGCCGGCGCCTCCGGCATCGCGTGCGGAGTCGTCCGCAACAACTACTTCCAGCCGGCGATGCGTCGGCTGATGGCGCACTCGGTGTCGGTGTGGGAGTCCGACCCGGCCGCGTTCTCGTACCACCCCGTGGGCTATCTGCAGGCGGCGCCGGAGTCGATGCGCGAGGGTGTCGTCCAGATCCACGCCGAGCAGCAGGAGATCGGCTACCCGTCCAGGCTGGTCGAGGGGGAACGGGACTGCCGCAGCTACCTGCAGGACCTGTTCGGCGACTGGCAGGCCCCCGGCATCACCAACGTCCTGCACGAGCGCCGCGGCGGGTACGCCAACAACCAGGCCTCGATGCGTGGGCTGGCGGACAAGGCGAGGGCGCAGGGCGTCTCGGTACGCACCGGCGTACGGGTGACCGGGCTCGACCTCGCGGACGGAGCGGTCCGAGCCGTGATGACCGACCGCGGCAGCGTGCGCTGCGAGAACCTCGTGGTCGCGGTCGGGCCATGGGTGCGCGACCTGTGGCAGATGCTCGAGCTCCCGGCCACCATCGACGTCCGGAGCCCCGACGGTCGGTTGCTCAGTGACGTGGACATGTGGACCTACCTGCTGCTCCAGGAGGGCACGCTCGGCGTCGACCCGGGCCTCTTCACCGACACGTCGGGCGGCATGCCGCCGGTCATGCACGTCGACTCCGACGCGCCGCTGCTCGACGAGGACGGCAACCTTGTGACGGACTCGATGTGGGGCATCTACTACAAGCCCGACTTCAACTTCGGCGGCGTGCAGGGCGGCAGCATGCCGCTCACGGTGGAGAAAGCCGCCGCGGACGTCGCCGTCGACCCCTACGGCCCGGCCAGCCCGGAGTTCGTCGTGTCACCGGAGTTCGCGCGCATGTGGACGGCGGCGCTGGCGCACTGCCACGCCCGGTTCCAGGGCACCCGCCACCTCTACCGGGACGAGGCCTCCGGGGGCCTGGGCTGCTTCACCCCCGACAGCTTCCCCGTCTTCGACACCTTCCGGCAGAACGCCTACGTGATCGCCGACTCCAACCACGGCTACAAGATGATCGGGGTCGGCGCCCTGGTGGCTGACGAGCTCCTCGGCGAGCCCCAGGACCTGCTGCAACCGTTCCGATTCGGCCGCTACGAGCGCGGTGAGCTGCACCCCACGAGCAGCTCGCCGTTCCCCTGGAGCTGAGCGACCACAACGAAAGGACAGACCCCGTGCGCATCCCGTACGACGTTCCGAAGATCCACATGTACACCCGGATCCGCAAGTCACCGTACTTCTACGCCTCCCAACGCCACGGCGTGCAGTCCTACACCGTGTGCAACCGCATGTACCACCCCCGGCACTACGACGACATGATCGCCGAGTACTGGCGGCTGGTCCGCGACGTCACCCTGTGGGACGTCGGGGTCGAGCGCCAGGTCGAGATCGCCGGCCCGGACGCCTTGACGCTGGCCAATCTGCTCACGCCACGTGACCTGACCAAGTGCCAGGTCAACCAGAACAAGTTCCTGCTCAACACCGACGTCGACGGCGGCGTCATCAACAACCCGGTGCTGCTGCGCATCGCGGAAGACTGCTTCTGGTTCTCGGTCGCCGACGGCGACGTGTTGCTGTGGGCCAAGGGCATCGCCGCCCAGTCCGGTCTCGACGTACGGGTCAGCGAGCCCGATGTCGCTCCCGTGCAGATCCAAGGGCCGAAGTCCCAGGCGCTGATGCGCGACCTGGTCGGTGAAGGCGTCCTTGACCTGAAGTACTACTGGAGTGGCGAGTTCGAGATCGACGGCATGTCGGTCGTCGTCGGTCGCACCGGCTACACCGGTGAGATCGGGTACGAGATCTACCTGCGTAACGCGAGTCGCGACGCCAGCAAGCTGTGGGACGCCATCCTGGAGGCCGGTGAGCCGCATGACGTGGCGGTCATCGGTCCCTGCCAGATCCGTCGTGTCGAGGCAGGGATCCTCAGCTACGGGTCCGACATCGCGCTCGACAACAACCAGTACAGCGACTACGCGTTCCTCAACCCGTACGAGATCGGGCTGGGATGGACGGTCGACCTCGACAAGGAGTCCGACTTCATCGGCAAGCAGGCATTGGCGCGCATCGCCGAGGAGGGTGTCAGCCGAAAGGTCGTGGGCGTCGAGATCGGCGGCGACCCGCTCATCGGCTACCTGGACGACTACCTGCCGGTCACTGACGGGGACGACCTGATCGGCCAGGTGTCGTCGGCGTTCTGGTCGCCCCGGCTGGAGAAGAACGTCGGCTTCGCGCTGGTCCCCGTCGAGCGGAGCGAGAACGGGACCAAGCTGAGCGTCCACACCGCGGCCCGGGGTGAGGTCGACGCCGTCGTCGTACCGAGGCCGTTCATCGACCCCAAGAAGGAGACTCCCAAGAGCAACACGCTAGGAGCCACCGGATGACCTCGAGCGACCAACGCCCGGGGCTGCTCGACCGGCTGGCCGCCGGCCCGGTGATCTGCGCCGAGGGGTACGTGTTCGAGCTGGAGCGACGCGGCTACCTGCAGGCCGGGCCCTTCGTCCCCGAGGTCGTCCTCGACCACCCCGAGCAGGTCAGCGCGCTGCACCGAGACTTCGTCCACGCCGGCTCTGACGTCGTCGAGGCGCTGACCTACTACGCCCACCGCGAGAAGCTCCGCGCGGTGGGCAAGGACGGCCTGCTCGAGGACCTCAACCGCCAGGCGCTCGCCTTGGCGCGTGAGGTGGCCCAGGACACCGACACGCTGATCGCGGGAAACATCTGCAACACCAACGTGTACGACCCGGCGGACGTGACGACGCAGCAGCAGACCCGGGCGATGTTCGAGGAGCAGGTCGGCTGGGCGGCCGAGGCCGGAGCGGACTTCGTCATCGGCGAGACCTTCAGGTACGCCGGTGAGGCGCTGTTGGCGCTCGACATCATCCGGAGGGCCGAGCTGCCCGCGGTCATCACGCTCGCCGTCGGCCGGCGGGCTGAGACCCGTGAGGGCTGGACGATCCCCGACGCGTGCGCTCGGCTGGCAGCCGCCGGCGCGGTCGTGGTCGGGCTCAACTGCATCCGCGGCCCTGCGACCATGCTGCCCCTCCTGGAGGGGATCATCCACGCGGTCGACGTACCGGTCGCCGCGCTGCCGGTCCCCTATCGCACTCATCCAGAACAGCCCACCTTCCAGTCGTTGCGCGAAGCCGAAGCCATCCCGCTGCCGGACGGGAAGCCGTTCCCAACTGCGCTCGACCCGTTCACGTGCAACCGCTACGAGGTGGCCGACTTCACCCGCTCCGCTCACGATGCCGGGGTGCGTTATCTCGGGCTCTGCTGTGGGGCCGGGCCCCATCACGTACGAAGCATGGCCGAGGCGCTCGGCCGCCGACCCCCGGCGAGCCGATACTCCGAGGACATGTCCAAGCACGCCTTCTTCGGGACGGACCCGGTGTTGTCGAGCCACAACCGCGCATACAGCCAGCACCTCTAGTCGATGAGCGAGTTCACCATCACGCCGGTCGCCGGGCAGGTGCCTGCGGCCGGCAACGGGCAGAACGCCCGGGATGCGCTCAATGCGGCTCTGCGGGCTGCGCTGCGGCACCCTCGCTTCGAGGTGCTCCCGCTGGTCGGCACCGCCGAGCTGGTCGAGCAACACCTGTCCCACTCCATCCCGGTGACGGTGACCGCCTCCCCCCGACAGGGCCTCGAGCCCACACTCGTCGTCACCGAGGCGCTGGCCCGGCTCGGTTTCCCGGCCGTGCCGCACGTGGCTGCCCGGCTCATCGTCGACGAGAGCCACCTGGTCGAGGTGCTGCACCGCTTGGACGAGGCGGGCGTTCGGGATGTGTTCGTCGTCGGTGGCGACGGTGACCGACCGGTCGGCTGCTTCCGCGACGCGCTGACGCTGCTCACGGCGATTCAGCGGTTGCGTAACTGCGGGGTCGGCGCCTCCTTGGAGCAGGTCGGCATCACCGGCTATCCCGAGGGCCACCCGCTGGTGTCCGACCGGGAGCTGATCGAGTCGTTGGCTGCGAAGCAGTCCCTCGCGACGTACGCGGTCACCCAGATGTGCTTCGACGCCACGGCGGTCTCACGGTGGGTCTCGCGCGTGCGGCGTGATGGCATCACCCTGCCCGTCTACGTCGGGGTTGCCGGAAAGATCGACCGCCGCAGGCTGATGCGGATCTCGGCCCGGATCGGACTGGGTGACTCGGCGCGGTTCCTGCGCAAGCATCGCCACGGGTGGACGCGCCTGCTGCTACCCGGGATCTACAATCCGGACCGTCTGGTCCGGGAGCTGGGCGCCGACCTGGCCCGGCCGAGCCGCGGGGTGGCCGGGCTGCACGTGTACACGCTGGGCGCGGTGGCGGCCACGGAGCAGTGGCGCCGGCAAGCGCTCGTCCGGCTCGGCGACGACGGTCTCCGATGACGGCGCTGAGCGATCGAGTCCACCTCCGCAACGGGCACGCCCGACCGAGCCGCTACTCCGCATTCGCCCTGCTCCGGCACGGGGTGACAGGCGAGTCCTGGCCTCTGGCGTGGCGAACGCATGAGCCGAGACACAGCTACGACGTCGTGGTCGTCGGAGGTGGCGTCCACGGTCTCGCCACCGCGTACTACCTCGCGCGCAACCACGGCATCACCAACGTCGCCGTCGTCGACAAGAGCTACATCGGCAGCGGCGGATCAGGACGCAACACCGCGATCCTGCGGTCGAACTACCTGACCCCGGACGGTGTCCGCTTCTACGACCGTTCCCTGACGCTGTACCAGCGGCTCGCCGCGGAGCTGAACTACAACGTGATGTTCTCGCGGCGGGGACATCTCACGCTGGCGCACAACGACTCCTCGTTGCGCACGATGCGGTGGCGGGCCGAGGTCAACAAGGCGTGCGGTGTCGACTCCGAGGTCATCGGTCCCGACGACATCAAGACGCTCGTCCCGTTCATGGACACGTCCACGCAGACGCGGTACCCGATCCTGGGCGCCCTCTACCACCCGCCCGGTGGCATCATCCGTCACGACGCGGTGGTCTGGGGGTACGCCCGGGCCGCCGACGCGATGGGGGTCCACGTCCACCAGGACACCGAGGTGACCGGAATCGACGTCGAGGGCGGCCGGGTCACCGGCGTCCGAACCAACCGCGGCTCCATCGCGACGAACGTCGTCGTCAACTGCGCAGCCGGCTGGGCCACGCTGGTCTCGGACCTCGCCGGTGTCAGGCTGCCGGTACAGACCTTTCCGCTGCAGGCCGCCGTCACAGAACCGGTCCGGCCGTTCCTCGACACAGTCGTCGTCTCCGGGACCCTGCACGTCTACGTCAGCCAGACCGACCGCGGTGAGCTGGTGTTCGGGGCGAGCGTGGACCCGTTCGCGTCGTACTCGACCCGGGGGTCGCTTGAGTTCGTCGAGGGACTCGCCAGCCACGTCCTGCAGCTGATGCCGTCCCTGTCGCCCCTACGCCTGTTGCGCCAGTGGGCCGGGCTGTGCGACATGACGCCTGACTTCGCACCGATCATGGGACACACCGCGGTGGAGGGCTTCCTGGTCGACGTGGGGTGGGGTACGTACGGCTTCAAGGCGGGTCCGGTCGCCGGCGAGGCCATGGCAGAGTGCATCGCGACCGGACGTACCCCAGAGCTCATCTCCGCGTTTGGCCTGCGCCGCTTCGCCGACGGCACCCTGGTCGGGGAAAAGGGCGCGGCGGCGGTCGGCCACTAGGACGCTGCGATGATTCTGCTTCCCTGCCCCTGGTGCGGCTCTCGCGACGCCGGGGAGTTCAGCTACGGCGGCGAGCTGACGCCGCGCCCCGACCCCCGAACGGCCACCCGCGAACAGTGGCGGAACTACCTGTACCTCCGGGACAACGTGGCCGGCTGGACGACGGAGCGCTGGTACCACCGCATGGGCTGTCGCCGGTACCTGACCGTGCGGCGGAACACGGTGACCAACGAGGTGGCGGCACCGTGACCCGACAGCAGGTCCGGCGACTCGACTCCCAGCCGGGGGAGGTCATCGACCGGAAGTGTGCCTTCGAGTTCAGCTGGAACGGTTCGAGCTACCCGGCGTACGCCGGCGACACCATCGCCTCGGCGCTGTCGGCCTGCGGTGAACGGGTCTTCTCCCGAAGCTTCAAGTACCACCGGCCCCGCGGCCTGCTCACCGCCAGCCACACCGATCCAGGGTGCATCGTCCAGGTCGGTGACGAGCCGAACGTCCGTGGCGCCCATCGCCTGGCAGAACCTGGGATGGACGTCCGGCCGCAGGACACCTGGCCCTCGCTGGCCTTTGACGTCAAGGCCGCGAACGAGCTGGTCAGCCGGTTCCTGTCGGCCGGCTTCTACTACAAGACGTTCGTCCGGCCGCAGCGGCTGTGGCCGACGTACGAGCGGGTGTTGCGGCGGTTCTCGCACGGAGGTGTGATCTCAGCGGACCCCCCTGCGCAGGAGCGGCTGCGCTCGTACGACACCCGCCACGCGCACCCCGACGTCCTGGTGGCCGGCGGCGGTCCTGCGGGCATGGCGGCTGCCACCGCGGCCGCGTGTGCCGGCGCCGCGGTGATGCTGGTGGAGGAGGAGCACGCCCTCGGCGGGCATCTGCGGTGGGGGGACAAGGCCGACCTGGCCACGCTGCGTGAGCTCCGCGATCTCGTCGAGGCCTCAGGCGTCGAGGTGCTGACCAACTCGGTCGTCCTGGGCCGCTACGACCACAACCTGGCCGCGGTTGTGCAACGAGGGATGCCCCGCGTCCACGAGCGCCTGGTCAAAGCGCGGGCGAAGACGCTGGTGGTGGCGCCCGGACTCATCGAGCGTCCCTACGTCTTTGCCGGCAACGACGTTCCTGGGGTGATGCTGTCCTCGGCGGCCCGCCGCCTGATCAACCTGCATGCGGTCAAGCCCGGGGACCGTGCCGTCGTCCTCACCGCGAACGCGCAGGGCGACGCCACGATCGCCGACCTGGAACGGGCCGGCATCGAGGTGGCCCACGTGGCGGACGCCCGGCGTGGTGGTGACGTCGTCCGGGTCTTCGGCCGCGGCTGCGTGCGGGGCGTCGAGCTGGCCGACGGTCGCCGGATCGCGTGTGACCTGCTGGTCACGGCGGTGGGCTGGACGGCTCCGCTGACCCTGCTCACGATGGCCGGGGACGTGCCCGCCTACGACTCGCGGTCGTCGCGCTACCTCCCCGACGTGTCGGCCCTGCCCACGGACGTGCTGGCCGCCGGCGGAGTCGTGGGCGACGGGAGCGTGGACGAGCTGGTGGCGCACGCCGATGCCATCGGTCGTGAGGCGGCCCGCCGGGCCGGTCGCGCCGGTGAGCCGGTCGACGTCCCCGACCTGCGTCTCGACCCGCACCCCGAGCTCTTCCGCGCCCGAACCCACGGCATCGTCGACTTCAGCGAGGACGTCTCGTCCAAGGAGCTGCTCACCGCGGTCGAGGAGGGCTACTCCTCGGCCGAGCTGGCCAAGCGCTACACCACCGCGACGATGGGACCGACGCAAGGCAAGCTGGAGAGCGTCAACGTGGTAGCGATCATCGCCGAGGCAACGGGACGCCCGATCTCGCAGACCGGTACCACCACCTGGCGTCCGCCGTACGCCCCCGTCACCCTTGGCGCCCTGGCCGGGCGGCACCGCGATCCGGTGCGCTACTCCCCGATGCAGCCGTGGCACGAGGGGCACGGCGCCGCGCGGCTGGTCGCCGGGGCTTGGATCCGCCCCGACCACTACGGCGACCCTGCGGGGGAGGCGCTCGCGGTGCGGGAACGCGTCGGCATCATCGACGTCAGCCCGATCGGCAAGCTGGACCTGCGCGGCCCCGACGTGCCGAACCTGCTCAACCTGCTCTACGTGAACCGGTGGTCGAAGCTCGCCGTGGGGCGAGTCCGGTACGGCGTCATGTGTGCCGAGGACGGCGTCGTCATGGATGACGGGGTCACCGGACGGCTCGGCGCCGAGCAGTACCTGATGAGCACCACGTCGTCCGGCGCGGCCTCGGTGTGGGAGTGGGTCGAGAGCTGGTTGCAGACCGAGCACCCGCAGTGGCGGGTCCACGTGACCCCCGTGACGACGTCGTACGCCGGCATCAACGTCGCGGGGCCGCATTCACGTGAGCTGCTGGGTCGTGTCGTTGCCGAGGTCGACCTGGCGCCGGAGGCCTTTCCCTACATGCATGTCCGGGCCGGTTCCGTCGCGGGCGTGGCCGG
>JACCZI010000004.1 GCA_013696015.1 Nocardioidaceae bacterium | reverse complement strand
TGCCTGCGCGCGCTGGCGGATGACCCCGCAGTGGGTGTTGTCGCTCTGGCGGTCGATCTGGTGGAGGAGCACGACGGTGACGAGTCCTACCCGCAGGCAGCCGAGGACGCCGCTGCGTCGACCGAGTTACCGCTGGTGGTGCTGAGCAACATGGCCTCGGCCGTCGATCATCAGCTGGCCGCCCGGCTGCGGAAAGGCGGGATCCCGGTGCTGGAGGGCACCCGCAGCGGGCTTCGCGCGCTGGGACACCTGCTCGACCACGCGCATCAGCTGCCCACGCCCCGGACCTCACCGGTCGACGCGGCGCGACGGGCGCGGTGGCGGGAGCGTCTGGAGGAAGGGCGGCTCGACGGGGTGGAGTCGATGCGGCTGCTCGCCGAGTACGGCGTGCCCGTCGTCGCGACCGCCTCGGCGCGAAGCGCCGTGGAATCCGTGGCCGCGGCTGAACGGCTGGGCTTCCCGGTCGTGCTCAAGACCGACGCCGCCGGGCAGCGTCACAAGTCCGACGCCGGCGGTGTACGGCTTGCCCTCACCAGTGCCCCGGCGGTCGAGGCGGCGTACCACCAACTCAGCCAGCGGTTCGGAACGGCAGTCGTTGTGCAACAGCAGGTGCCGACCGGCGTCGAGCTCGCCCTGGGGGTGGTGCGCGACCCTGCGCTGGGACCGCTGGTGGTGCTGGCAGCCGGCGGCACGCTGGTCGAGGTGCTGGAGCAACGCGTGGTCGCCTTGCCGCCCGTAGCCGATGCTCGAGCGCAGCGGATGGTGGCGGCGCTGCCTGCCGGGCAGTTGCTCGACGGCGTCCGGGGGCTACCTGCGTGCGACCGCGGCGCGGTGGTGGCTGCGCTGGTGGCGGTGTCGCGCCTGGCGGCGGAGCTCGGTGACGTGCTCGACGCCCTGGACGTCAACCCGCTCATCGCCGGCCCCACCGGTGCCATCGCCGTCGACGCCCTGGCCCTGCCCCGCGGAGGTGCCTCTTTCCCACGTTAACGTGGGATAGCGTCACTTCCAATGGGTTGGAACCTATTGGAAGTGACCCTGAACCATTGGAAGTGACCAGCCCGGCGGGGGCCTGAGCCGCTCGTACGTGAGCAGCGTCAGGCGGTCGCGAGGTCCGGAAACGGCAGCGCGATCGGGTCCGGCGCGAGTCTGCTGCGACCGTGCTCGTCAAAGCGGTCGAGACCCAGGTCGGTGGTGTCGACGAGGTCGCTGTGACCCTCCAGCGACAAGTCCGCCGCCACCCGAGCCACACCCGGTCCCCACATCATGCCGTGCCCGCCGGCGGCCGCGATCACGCTGCCCTGCAGCGGCCCGTCGGCGGTGATCACCGGGCCGAGGATCGGCAGGTGATCAGGGGTGTAGTCAATCGTCGCCGCCCAGGTGCGCCGCAGGCCGAGCGTCGCCGTGACTGGCAGCAGCTGCGCGACCCGCGCCGCCATCAGGGCGTGGTAGGCGGCGTCGAACTGGACGGCTTCGCCGGGCGTCTCCTCGGGGTTGCTCATGCCCCACAGCACGCCGCCCTCCTCCGGCCGCCAGTAAATGCCCGACGCGACGTCGAACACCATCGGCAACCGATCCGCGGCAACGTCGGGGTGCGGTTGCGTCACGACCACTTGGTGCCGCGCACCTCCCGAAGGAATGGCGCACCCCACCACAGCGCCTATCGCCCCGAGGGTCGGACCTCCGGTGAGCACCACGCGGTCCGTCGCGATCTCGCCGGCCTCCGTGCGCACTGCGACAACCCGATCGCCGGCCATCCGCAGTCCGGCAAACCGGGTCCGCTCGGCGATGGTGACCCCCGACGTGATCAACGCAACGGTGTACGCGAGCACGTTGCGAGGTGGGTCGACGTACCCGTCACCGGGTGCGTACGACGCGCCCTGCGTCTGGGCCGGCGCCATCGCCGGGTTGCTGGCGTCGAAGTCGCCTGAGTCGACCCAGCGCACCTCGAGCCCGAGCCCTCGCTGCATGGCGATCCGCTCCCGCGCCTGCGCGACCTCCTCGGCGCCGAAGCACGGCACGTAGTAGCCCTGCGCCACGAAGCCCGAGTCGATGCCGAGCGCCTCGTACTGCTGTGCGTAGAAGTCGCGGCTGAACATGCCGAGCCGTACTGCCACCGGCGTGCCACCCTGGGCGCGCACCATGCCCGCCGCCCGGCCGCTGGCGCCCTTGCCCAGCGTGTCAGCCTCCACCAGCACGACCCGCGAGAGGCCTGCCCGGCGCAGGAACCAGGCCGTCCAGGCGCCGATGGTGCCGCCGCCCACGACCACGGCGTCAGCGGCGAGGGGGAGCCGGACGCTGGTCACGTCGACCGACGCTGGCATAGACTGAACAGTCAGTCAAGCAGCTCGGACGGAGGGCGCATGTACGGCCTCACCGAGGCGGACCTCGAGCTGCAGGCGCGGGCCCGTGCCTTCGCCGACGAGCTCATCCCGTACGAGGTCGAGGCCGAGCTTGCCGGCGGCCAGCTGCCCGACCCGGTCGCCAAGGCGCACCACGAACGTGCCCTCGAGCTCGGCCTGTACGCGACCAACATGCCGGCCGCCGTGGGCGGTCACGGGTGCAGCAGCCTGCAGCAGGTGTTGGTGCAAGAGCAGGCTGGCCGGGTGACCAACGCCCTCGGCTGGGTGATGAACACACCGCCCGCATGGTGGTCCGAGGTAGCCAACGACCTGCAACGCGAACGTTGGCTGCTGCCGAGCGTGCGCGGGGAGATGCAGGAGTGCTACGCGATCACCGAGGAGGACGCCGGCTCCGACGTGGCGGCGTTGAGCACAACGGCGCGCCGCGATGGCGGCGACTACGTCATCGACGGGGTCAAGTGGCACGTCACCTCCTACAACGAGGCGGCGTACGCCTTCGTGCAGGCGGTGCTGACCGAGGGGCCGCACGCCGGCGAGCACGCGTTGTTCGTGGTTGACATACCCTCCCCCGGCGTCCGCGTGGTGCGGACGCCAGCCTACACCCACTCGATCGCCCACCACCACCCCATCGTCGCCTTCGAGGGCGTCCGGGTGCCGGCGTCGCACCTGGTCGGCGCGGAGGGTGAGGGGATGACGTTCGCATACGAGTGGTTCCGCTTCGAGCGGCTCATGGTTGCGGCACGATGTCTGGGTGCCGCCGAGCGGCTGATCGAGGAGGCGACCGCGTTCGCCCAGGCCCGGGTCGTGCAGGGCGAACCGTTGATGTCACGCCAGCTCGTCCAGGCGATGCTGGCCGACAGCGCCACCGAGCTCTTCGCCGCCCGTTCGATGGTCTACGAGACGGCGCGCTCGATCGACGAGGGCGTCGACCGCAAGGTGCTGCACGGCCGCTGCTCGATGGCCAAGCTGTACGCCTCTGAGATGGCCGGTCGGGTTGCCGACCGGGCGGTGCAGGTCTTCGGCGGCCGCGGGTACATGCGGGAGAACGTGGCGGAGCGGTTCTTCCGCGAGCTGCGGGTCGAGCGCATCTGGGAGGGCGCCAGCGAGGTGCAGCAGGTGATCATCGCCGAGCAGCTGGCCAAACGCGGCCTGGCGGCGCTGGTCTGACCCCCCGGCTGCACGGCAAACGTCTTTCGCGCAGCCGTGGCCACCACCTATCGTCGTTGTGTGAGGCATCTGAGCCTGGACGACCTGCGCAAGCAGGGCGCCGATGTGGGCGAGAGCTACTTCGAGTTCCTGCGGGTGCCGGAGATGAGCGCTGGTCTCTACGTCCTGGCTGCTGGTGAGGACGACCCACAGCATCCGCACCGTGAGGACGAGGTGTACGTCGTGCTGTCTGGTGCGGCGCGGTTCACCGGCGCCGGCGAGACCACCGCAGTAGGCCCTGGTTCTGTCATCTTCGTACCGGCCTTCGAGGAGCACCGGTTCCACGACATCACCGAGCAGCTCGAGGTCGTCGTGGTGTTCGCACCTGGCGAGACCGAGTGAGACCGGGCGCCGGTACGGTCATCCCATGGCACAGCTGCTGAGCGACACAGAGCTGCACGCTGCGATGGCCGAGCGGCCGCACTGGGAGGTCCGCGGTTCGACCCTGCTGAGGGCGGTGCAGGCGTCGTCGTTCATCGCCGGGATCCGGCTGGTGGATGCGGTGGCGCAGGAGGCCGAGGACGTCGACCACCATCCGGACATCGCCATCCGCTGGACGACGGTGACGTTCAGGCTCTCGACCCACTCCGAGGGCGGCATCACCGGCAAGGACGTCGACCTGGCCGGCCGGATCGACGCGCTCATCGACCGGGTGATCCCGTCGCGCTGAGCAGTTGTCCGGGACCACCCGGGTCAGCCGAGCAGCTGGTCCTCGTAGCACCAGCGCCATGCCTCGCCGGTCTCGAAGCTGCGTATGACCGGGTGCCCGGTCTCGCGCCAGTGGGTGGTGGAGTGCTCGTGCGAGGAGTCGCAGCACCCGACATGACCGCAGTCCAGGCACAGCCGCAGGTGCACCCAAGTCGCGCCGTCGCGCAGACACTCCTCGCAGCCCTCCGGGGTCATAGGCCGCGGCATCGACTCGTACGCCTGCAGGTGCTCGCACCCCTCGTGATGCGGCGGTGGGCGGAGGTCGCTGTCGCGATCCGCCGAGCTCGCCGCCACGGCACTGTCGAGCATGGTCTCCTCGAGGTCGAGCGCGTCGAGTACGCCGCGCAAGACCTGCTGGTCGACCAGGCCGAGCCGGCGGACGCGTAGCACCTCTTCCCGCTCGGCTTGCAGCATCCGCTCACGCAGCCGTACGTACATGACACTCGGTGTCTCGACCTGGGTGCCCAGCCGTTCCCAGATGGCGTTGGAGCGATCCAGCGTGCGCTGCCGCAGCCGCTGGACGACATCCTCCGGTTCGTCGCCGCTGAGGGCGTCGTCGAGCTCGGCGAGCCCGGCCCGCGCGGCCTGCTGATAGACGCTGGCCTCCTGCAAGTGGTCCTCTGCCGGGTCGGGCCCCTCGACGCCGAGATGGCGCACGAGCCGCGGCAACGTCAGACCCTGGAGCAGCAGTGTCCCGGCGGTAACGACGAAGGCAATCAGGACGAACACCTCCCGGTGCTCGGTGTCCTCGGGCAGTAGGAACACCGCCGCCAGCGTCACGACCCCGCGCATCCCCGCCCAACCCACGACCAGCGGCACCTGCCACGGCGGGCTCGGGTCTGCACGTCCAATGGCAGGGATGAGTCGGGGAAGATACGTCGCGGGAAAGACCCACATGAGACGCAGCACGATGACCGCGACCAGCGTGGCAGCCGCGGTAAGCGCGATCCGGCTCGTGGCGAGGGTGCTGGCCCCGAGGTCGTCGACCACGGATCGCACCTGCATGCCGATGAGCAGGAACACCGAGCTCTCCAGCAGGAACGAGATCGTGGCCCAGTTCGTCCGCTCGAAGACCCGCGACGACGCCGACTGGATGACCGGTGACTGGTGTCCCAGCAGCAGTCCCGCCACCACGACCGCAAGCACACCGGACGCGTGGATCTCCTCTGCGGGCAGGTAGGCCACCCAGGGCGTCAGCAACGACACGGCGACGTCGACGAGCGGGTCGTCGATGCGCCTGCGCAGCCTGCCGACCACAAACGCAACGACCAGGCCGACCGCGAGACCGCCGAGGGCGGACAGCGCGAGGTCACCGGCGATCTGCCATACCGTCACCGTGCCCGCCATCGCGGCGATGGCCGTCCGCAGGCTGACCAGCGCCGTGGCGTCGTTCACCAGGCTCTCGCCCTCGAGGATCGTCACCACCCGCCGCGGCATGCCCACCCGCCGCGCGATCGTGGTGGCCGCCACGGCGTCAGGCGGTGCGACCACAGCGCCCAGCGCAAGCGCCGCGGCCAGCTCGACCGGGAGCAGCCACCACACCAGCAGACCCACGCCCACCACGGTGAACACCACCAGGCCCACCGAGAGCAGGAGGATCGGGCGCTTGTTGCGCCGGATGTCGACCAGCGACGTCCGGATGGCCGCGGCGTACAACAGCGGCGGCAGCAACCCGATCAGGACCAGGTCTGGCGTCAGCTCCGGTGTCGGGACGTACGGGACGTACGACGCGACGAGACCGACGCCCATGAGCACCAGCGGCGCCGACAGGGCGTAGCGGCGCGAGAGCGCGCTGAACACCGTGACGACAACGGCCAGGACGACGAGGCTGGAGGCGGCGTGCACGCCGGAAGTCTCGCAGCAGCTCTCAAGCGACTGGTGCGGTCAGCGGCGCTGCGCGGGGAGAAAAGCCTGTCGAACATCGCTCGGCTCGGCGACCAGGATCGAGGCTAGCTGGTGTTGTGGCCGACGGGCGTCGTCGAGCGCCAGCGAGCCGGTGACCGCCGGCACCGGGTGAGACGCCGCGGCCGCCTGTCCAACGGCCGGCCCGGG
>JACCZI010000317.1 GCA_013696015.1 Nocardioidaceae bacterium | reverse complement strand
GTGCGTGAGGGCGGCCAGGCCGGCATCGCGATCCCGACGAACCCGACCCGCGGCTGCCGCTTCCGGCAGAAGTGCTACGAGGGCGAGGCCGAGGACCGAGGCGCTGCTGTCGACCACGGAGTCGGGCCGATCCTGCTGGTCGGGCTCTCACCGACCAGCAGCGCTGAGGTGCTGGTGACGTACGGATCCGCGGCGCCGACGCCCACCTGCGGCCGGCCAAATACTGGTGGTGGACAACTGCCGGCAGCGGCATCGGCGGACAACACTCTGGTCGTGAGTGAGGTGAGGGGCCACGATGGGGAACGTGACGACGTTGCCACGCAGCCGAGCGCTGACCCGCGCCGACCTGGATGCGATGCCGGATGATGGGCACCGGTACGAGCTCATCGACGGCGTGCTCATCGTGACGCCCGCACCCGGCGACTACCACCAGCGGGCTGTGGGGGAGCTGTACTTGCTGCTTCGGCGGACTTGTCCCGCCGAACTCGAGGTCCTGCTGGCGCCGTTCGACGTCGCCCTGGCTGACGACACGATCATGCAACCCGACCTGCTGGTTGCGCGGCGACGAGAGATCACGCATCGCGACCTGCCGGTCGCGCCCGTGCTCGCGATCGAGGTGCTCTCCCCCAGCACCCGCCGCCTCGACCTCACCTTGAAGCTGTCACGACTCGAGTCGGCTGGATGCGCCTTCTACTGGGTCGTCGACCCGCACGAGCCGTCACTCACCGCCTGGCAGCTCGTCGACGCCGCCTACGTCGAGATCGCCCATGTCGAGGGCGAGCAGACCGCGACGGTCGAGCAACCGTTCGCGGTCCAGGTCCGACCCTCCGACCTCATCCGCTGATCGTTCGAGGCTGGTGATCCGCTGATCGTTCGAGGCTGGTGCTAGGCGGTCGGGTGCTCCGGTTGCTCCGGAGGCGCCACCATCTCCGCACGCACACCGAGCAGCCGGATCGGGCGGTCCGCGTCGAGCCGGGTCACCAGCTCGACCGCGGCGCGCTCGATGGCACCGCCCACCTCGCCGGAGGATGGCGTCAGCGCGGTGCTGTGGGTGTGGGTGACGAACGGCGCGTACCGCACCTTCAGCCCGACCCGGCTGACGGCTCGTCCCTCGGCGCGCACGTCGTCGGCCACCCGACGGGCCAGCCGGCGTATCTGGGCCTCGACCTCCGCCGGAGCCGTGAGGTTCTGCTGGAAGGTGGTCTCGCGACCGTGTGATCGAGCCAGGTACGGCGCCGCGACGACCGGACTGCGGTCCACGCCACGAGCCAGCCGCCGATACCAAGGGCCCATCACCGGGCCCAGCTGGTCGGCCAGCTCCCCAGGGTCCGCGCCGGCAAGCTCCCGCACGGTGTGCAGGTCAAGCTCGGCGAGCCGCCGGGCGGTCTTGCGACCGATCCCCCACAAGGCGTCGGGCGGCCGGTCCGACATGACGTCGTACCAGTTGTCGCCGGTCAAGGCGAAGATGCCGGCGGGCTTGGCGAACCCGGTTGCGATCTTGGCTCGCAGCTTGTTGTCACCGATGCCGACGGAGCTGTGCAGGCTGCACTCGCTGAGGACCAACGCCTGCACGTCCCGGCCGAACGCGTCCGGATCGTCGGTCTCGACGCCGAGGAAGGCCTCGTCCCAGCCGAGCACCTCGACAACGGCCGGCAGCGACCGCAGTGTCGCCATGACCTGCGCAGAGGCCGCCTCGTACGCCGGTGCGTCGACCGGGATGAAGAAGGCGTCCGGGCATCTGCGTGCCGCCACCCGCAGCGGCATGCCTGACCCGACCCCGAACGCACGGGCCTCGTACGACGCCGTCGACACCACACCGCGCTCGGTGGGGTCGCCCCGGCCCCCGACCACCACCGGCCGGCCCGCCAGCTCGGGGCGGCGCAGCACTTCGACGGCCGCGACAAACTGGTCGAGGTCGACGTGGAGGACCCAGGCCATGTCTGATCAGTGCTCCTGGCCCTCGTCTCGCTCCTGAAGCCGCAGTGCCATGACGTCGTCCATCACCTGACGCTGCGCCTGATGGAGCGCATCCAGCCGCCGTTGGGGTGGCAGCGTCGCGACCAGCTCGGTCACCTGCCGCGCAACACCGGCGACCGTGGTGTGAGGCCGCTCGGTGCGTCCGCGCGCCGGCCGAAACGCCGGGTTCCCTCGCCACCCGCTGTCGTCCTCTCCCGTCTCGTCGTCGGAGGCCGCCATGGCCGCCAGGACGGGTGGTGACGGGGTCATGTCGGCGTATGGGATCGCCGCTGACAGCTCCGCGGGTTCGAGGTCGAGCGCGTGTGCCAGCAGAGCGACGGACTTGTGCGACGGCAACCGGTAGCCCGTCTCCAGTTGAGAGACGTACGGGTACGACAGGCCGCTGGACTCGACGACGTCTCGACGGGTCATGCCGAGCTCCTC
>JACCZI010000304.1 GCA_013696015.1 Nocardioidaceae bacterium | reverse complement strand
CCGGTCCCGGCTGCCCGTGGTGCAGGATGGGTCAGTCGTCGAGCGGATGGTGGAGGCAGCCTGTGGGTCCGGCGTCACCCCAGCCGCAGCGCCTCGCCGCCAGCCTGGCGGGGATGCGGCTGCTGCTAACCGGGGTCACCGGCTTCGTCGGTGAGGCCTTGTTGCACCGCATCCTCGGATCGCTGCCCGGGATGCATGTCACGCTGCTGGTCCGGCCTCAAGGCGCGACTCCGGCGGACGATCGCGTCCGCGGCGTGCTCGAGAAGCCGATCTTCGCCGACCTGGTGGCCGCTGGCGGTGGCATTGACAGCGTGCTGCAGCAGCGGATCCGCGTGCTCAGCGGCGACCTCGCAGACGTTCCGGCGCTGCCGGACGACCTCGCGGCGGTCATTCACTGCGCCGGCGACGTGTCGTTCGACCCGCCCGTCGACGACGCCTTCAGGACAAACGTCGTCGGGACTGCGGCGCTGCTCGAGCGGGTGGCGGCGCTGGGGCCCACCGTGCACTACGTCCATGTGTCCACCGCATTTGTCGCCGGTCGGCGCCGCGGTGCCATCGCCGAAGAGTCGGTGGTGCACACGGTCGACGTCGACGCGGAGACCGCGTGGGCTCTGGACCAGCGCCGCGAGGTGGAAGCCCGCTCCCGCGAGCCGAAGGTGCTCGGCGGCCTGCGCCGCAAGGCCGAACGAGAGCACCGCCGGGCCGGTCTGCTCACAGCGGCGGACGCGACCGAGGAGCGTCGCCGGACCTGGGTGAGCAAGGAGCTCGTGGCGCTCGGTTCGGAACGCGCCCGCAGCCTCGGCTGGACCGACTGCTACACGTTCACCAAGGCGCTCGGCGAGCGGAAGGTGGAGCGGCACGCAGAGTCGGCGCCGGTGACCATCGTGCGGCCGAGCATCATCGAGTCGGCACTGGAGCAGCCGTACCCGGGCTGGATCGAGGGCTTCAAGATGGCGGAGCCGCTGATTCTCGCGTACGGGCGCGGTGAGCTGCCGGAGTTCCCGGCGGCGCCGGATCTCGTCGTCGACATCGTGCCCGTCGACCACGTGGTCGCGGCAAGCCTTGCTGTGCTCCGCGACGTGCCGGCGCCCGGTCGGCCACGCTACTTCCACATTTCGTCGGGCTTGCGCAACCCCCTGACCTTCCACCGGCTCTACAGCCAGGTGCGGCGCTACTTCGACGACAATCCATTCGACGTCAACGAGCGGGGGGCGGTGCGGCTACCCGAGTGGCGCTTTCCGGGTCCGCAGGCTGTTGAGCGGCTGCTCGTGACCAGCGAGCGGGCACACCATGCCGCCGACTACCTCGTCACCCGCGCGCCGCGCGGACGACGCGTCCTCGAGCTGGCCCGCACCCTCGACCAGCAGCGCCGGCGGCTGGAGTTCCTGCGCCGCTACATCGACCTCTACCGCGAGTACGCCCAGGCGGAGCTGCGGTTCGTCGACGACGCGACCGTCGAGTTGTTCGACTCGCTGCACCCGGACGACCGGGAGTCGTTCGGCTTCGACACCGCGGTCGTGGACTGGGACCACTACCTCACCCAGGTCCACTGCCCAGCGGTCACCGCGCCGCTGCGCAGCTACGACGAGGTACGACGGCAACGTCGAGCATCGCGATCAGGGCCACCGGGTGTCGTCGCCGACGGAGACGGTGTCGCCGCCATCTTCGACCTGGACGGCACCTTGTTGTCCTCCAACGTCATCGAGACCTACCTGTGGATGCGGCTGCACGACCTCGACCCCGTCGCCCGAGTCGGCGAGGTGGCGCGGATGGCAGCGCGGCTGCCGTCGCTGGTACGCGCCGAACGCCACGAGCGCAGTGGCTTCCTGCGGGCCGTCTACCGTGAGTACGCTGGCGCCCACCTGGCTGCCCTCGAGGCGCTGGCCGACGATGTGCTGGCCCCGCACGTGCTGAGCAGACTCTCCCCGGACGCAGTGCGTCGGGTGCGCGAGCACCGGGCAGCTGGGCACGGGACGGTGTTGGTCACCGGCGCCATACGCCCGCTCACCCGTCCGCTGCGACATCTCTTCGACCACATCGAGGCGGCCGAGCTGGCGACCGACGAGCGCGGTGTGTGCACCGGACACCTGGTGGCGTCCCCGCTGGCCGGAGAGTCCCGCGCCGCCTGGCTGCGTCACTGGGCCCAGACGCACGACGTCGACCTGACGCGCAGCTACGCGTACGCCGACTCCCATTCCGACCTGCCGTTGTTGCAAGCCGTCGGCAAGCCGGTCGCGGTCAGTCCTGACGTGACGCTGCAGCGATACGCCAAGCGGAACCGGTGGCCGATCGTGACCTGGTCCAGCCCGCCGGCCGCCTCGCGTACGTTGCTGCCCGTGGGCGTCCGGTCATGATGCTCGCGCTGGAGATGTTTCGGTCACTGCCCCGACACCTTGCCGCGCGCGCCGTGGCGGGCCGGGTCCCCGGCATCTTGACTGGTCCGGCGGCCCCCCTGCGTCTGGTCAACATCGAGGAGCCGCGCGTGCACCGTCCGGGCTGGGCCCGGCTGCGGCCCCGCCTGTCCGGCATCTGCGGTTCCGACCTCGGTGCCCTGAGCGGTCGCACCAGCCGGTATTTCTCGGGCCTGGCCTCGATGCCGTTCGTCCCCGGACACGAAGTTGTCGCCGACCTCATCGACGACTGCGACGACCTGCCCGCCGGCACCCGGGTCGTCCTGGACCCGGTCCTCGCCTGCGCCGCGCGCGGCGTGGACCCCTGTGAGGCGTGTCGCTCCGGCGCGACGAACCGATGCGACCGCATCACCGTCGGACACGTCGCGCCAGGGTTGCAGACCGGTTTCTGCGCGGACACCGGCGGCGGCTGGGGAGCCCAGCTGAGCGCCCACCGCAGCCAGCTTCACCCGGTCCCCGACGGGCTCGGCGACGAACAGGCGGTGCTGGTCGAGCCGCTCGCTTGCGCCGTGCACACCGCGCTGCG
>JACCZI010000162.1 GCA_013696015.1 Nocardioidaceae bacterium | reverse complement strand
CGCGTACGCGGCGACGCTTCGCCCGATCTCACCCAGCATCAGGCGGAAGCGGTGGAACTCGGCGGCCCGGTCAGAACCGGTCATCAGCCCGAGCTACCGTTTCGCTCCTCTAGAGGTGGCGTTGCGGGCAAGACCGTGCGGTGGTGGGTTGGTCGGCCGCGCGTACACCAACGACGCCGACGCGCGCAGGGCGCAGTCCAGCATGGCCGCGACGTAGCCGGGGTCGTGCTGGCCGTCCTCGTCCATCGTGAGCACCCAGTCGCCGCCCGACGACGCCATGCCCGCCAATGTCGCGGCGTGCTGCCCGAAGTTGCGGCTGAGCCACACCGGGCGCACGATCTCGTGCTTCTCGGCGAGCTCTCGGATCACCCGCGCCGAGTCGTCCGGACCAGGGTCGTAGACAAGGATGATCTCGACCACCTGGAGCAGGTGGCGGTCCGGGCTGAGGAAGGGATGGACGAGCGGCAGCAGCTCATCGACGACCGCTTGGAGATGCCGCTCTCCCTGGTGGACGGGTACGACAACCGAGATGCCATGCGGGGACCCGTGCGTCATGTCGTCGGTCATCACGCCCGACGACTATAGTCGCCGAGCCAGGCAGGCCCGCTCAGACATGCGAGGACGATGCCACTCTTCCCACCGGCACCGGACCGCCCCTCCGACACCGTGGTGCAGCCCAGTCTCGTGGAGCGGATTGTAGGCGACCAGCGAGTCGCGTTCGTCGTGGTCGGCCTCGCCAACACCGCGATCGGGCTCGGTTGCTTCGCCCTCCTTCACCTGCTGTTCCGAGAGCAGCTCCACTACCTGGTGCTCCTGGCGATCACGTACGCGGTGGCGATCTCGTGCGCGTTCGTGCTGCACCGCAGGTTCGTGTTCCGGGTCCGCGGTCAGGTGTGGCTCGACTACGTCCGCTTCTGGCTGGTCAACCTCGCGGCGCTCGCGGTCAACGCCGTCCTGCTAGCGGCCGCGGTGGAGCAGGTCGGCGCTCCGGTGCTGCCCGCTCAGGTGGTCGTCCTCGGTGTCACGGTCATGCTGAGCTTCGTGGGCCACAGCCTGTTCTCGTTCCGGCGCTGACGGCCGCTCCGGTCGGGTCGCCGCGACCAGCACCGACGAGCCGTACGGCAGATCCCGGTGCTGAAGCAGCACCGCGTCGAACGAGGCCAGCCGCACCAGCAGCTTGTCGAGCCACCCCGGGACCTGCGGCAGCCCGGTCGCGTCCAGCCCGCGGTGCTGCCGGATGCGGCGGACCAGCCGCTCGGCAACGAACAGCGGAAAGGTGGCGGTGAACGCGTACGTGCTGCGATCGATCCTCAGGCCCGCGCGCGCCGTCGCGGCGGTCAGCCGGTCCCGGGTGTAGCGGCGGTAGTGTCCGACGTCCTCGTCGAACGAGGTCCAGGCCCACTGGTAGGCCGGTGTCGACAGCAACAGCCGGCCGGCCGGGCGCAGCACCCGAGTCAGCTCGGACACGGCCGCCGTCTCGTCTCGGCAGTGCTCGAGGACGTCGAAGGCCACTACGACATCGAAGCTGTGGTCGGCGAAGGGCAGGTGGCCTGCCGAGCCGCACACGTCACCGGGGCGAAGCCCTCGTGGGTCGAGGTCGAGCGCCACCCGCCGCCCGCCAGGCATCCACTGCACGCTCGGCCCGTCCGCACTTCCGACGTCCAGCACCCGGTCGCGCTCGTGCACGTATCCGGCAAAGACCACCCGGAGCAGCTGCGAGCGCACCCGGTACCACCAGTAGTCGGGATACTCGAGAGAGGGCGACCCGGCAACCCCGTTCGTCGTATCGGGCACCGATTCGGCTACCTGCGGTGGTCGACGATGGCCTGCGATCCGCCGTCGCCCTCGAGTGGCTGGTCCTTGTACGGTCGGGGCACCTGGCGTACCGGGCCGGTGTCCTGCCGGCTGTCGAAGCCGACGATGTACGTCGGCCGCTGCTGCGCGGCGCTGAACAGCCGACCGACGTACTCACCGAGCAGGCCCAGGCACAGCAGCTGGACGACACCGAGCAGCATCACCACGATGACCGTCGACGCCCAACCGGCCACGGTGTCGCCGCGCAGCCACTCCACCACCGTCCACGCCATGAACAGCGTGCACAGCAAGGCAGCGGTGAGCCCGGCCCAGGTCGCGATCCGCAGCGGCGCGGCAGAAAACGACGTCACCGAGTCGAACGCCAACCGGAGCATGCTCGCCAGCTGGTACTTCGAGCTGCCTGCGACGCGGCTGTCTCGGGTGTAGTGGTGCTCGGCAGCGGGGAAGCCGAGCCAGGGGATAACCAGGCGGTAGACCCTGCCGTGCTCCGGCAACTGGGCGAGCGCGTTGAGCACGCGGCGCGACACCAGCCGGAAGTCACCGGCGTGCGCGGGCACCTGGGGACCGGCCAGCCGGCGCACCACCCGGTAGTACCACCCGGCGCTGACCCGCTTGGCCACGCTGTCCGACGAGCGGTCGCGGCGGATGCCGTAGACCACGTCGAGCCGGTCCCGGCGGGCCAGGGTCAACATCGCCGCGATCTCCTCCGGAGGATCTTGCAGGTCTGCGTCGATCGTGACGACGTAGTCGCCGCTGCTGTGCTCCATGCCGGCGCCGATCGCGGCCTGGTGTCCGACGTTGCGCAACAACCGGATGAGCCGCAGCTGCGGCCAGCGGGCGCCCTCCTGGCTCACCAGCTCCGCTGTCTCGTCACGGCTGCCATCGTCGACCGCGATCACCTCGTACGACACGCCGAGGTTCTCGAGCACCGCTCGCAGCCGGGCAAACAGATACGGCACCGCATCGGCCTCGTCGAACATAGGCACCACGACGGACAGCGTGACGGCCTGCATCGCCACCGCGGTACCCCTCTCTCGTTCGCCTCCACCAGGCTACCCGCCGCGGTACCCGCCCTCGGGGCACCAGACACGAGAGCGGCCGTGCGGGCAGGTCGCCCGGGTGGTGCCGCCGCGAGTGCGCAAGGATCGCCTGTCGTGGCAGGTTCCGGAGCCGAACCCCCGTACCGACTGGTGCTCGCCTCCGCGTCCTCCGCCCGGCTGGAGATCCTGCGCCGGGCCGGGCTGGCACCGCAGGTGGTGGTCTCGAACGTCGACGAGACCGCGATCGACGTTGCGGACCCAGCTGCGCTCGCGCAGGCGCTGGCCGTGGCCAAGTGCCGGGAGGTGTCAGCCGGGCTGGCGGTGTCGTCCCCGACGCTGGTGATCGGCGCCGACTCGGTCCTCGACCTGGGCGGAACGGCTCTGGGCAAACCGGCCGACGCCGATGAGGCTCGCCGTCGGTGGCGCCGGATGCGCGGACGAGCGGGGCGGCTTGTCACCGGCCACTGCGTCCGGCTGGTCGGCGGCGGCGACGTGCGTGAGACCAGCGCCGCGGCGGCGACGACGGTGCACTTCGCGGCGCTCACCGACGCGGAGATCGACGCCTACGTCGCCACCGGTGAGCCGCTCGGCGTGGCCGGCGGGTTCACGATCGACGGGCTCGGCGGACCCTTCGTCACCCGCATCGAGGGCGATCCGCACAACGTCGTCGGCCTGAGCCTGCCGCTGCTGCGCGAGATGCTCCGCGACCTCGGCGTCGCCTGGACCGCCCTGTGGACCCGCCCTAGCCGCTGAGCCGTCGTCACGGACCTCCCGACATCCCGGTTGCGGACACGACCGCCCTGTGCCACTAGATGTCGGACGCGACCTCAGTGTCGGGAGATCCGCCGAGCGGACCGCACCGCGCCACCGCCGGGCTCACTCGACCGGCAGGCCGAGGCTGCGGGCGATGAGCAGCCGCTGCACCTCCGACGTGCCCTCCCCGATCTCGAGGATCTTCGCGTCGCGATAGAAGCGGGCGATCGGATACTCCTCCATGAAGCCGTAGCCGCCGAAGACCTGGGTGGCGACCCGGGTCGCACTCACGGCCGACTCGGTTGCGTACAGCTTCGCCACCGCCGCCGCCCGGGTGAGCTGCGAGGCCGGCGCACCGGCGTCCTTCAGCGCCGCCGCGTGGTACGTCAGCGCCCGGGCGGCCTCGGCCATCACGACGAGGTCGGCGATCTGGAACGCGACCCCCTGCTTGGCCCCGATCGGTACGCCGAACGTGGTCCGCTCGCCGGCGTACTGCACGCTCAGCTCGAGGCACGCCTGGATGCACCCGACGGCCAACGCCGCGATCGCGATCCGGCCGTCATCCAGCGTGGCGAGGAACTGCGAGAAGCCGCGACCGCGCTCCCCGAGCAGGTTGCCCTCCGGCACCGTGACGTCGGTGAACGTCAGCGGATGCGTGTCGGAGGCGTGCCAGCCGAGCTTGTCGTACGGGGGCTCGACGACGAAACCGGGCGTCCCGCTCGGCACCAGGATCGAGGACAGCTCGGGCCGACCGTCATCGCGGGTGCCGGTGCGTGCAGTAACAGCAACCACCGACGTGATCGTGGCGCCGGAGTTGGTGATGAACTGCTTGGTGCCGTTGACGACCCACTGACCGTCACGCAGCTCGGCCCGGGTCCGGGTAGCACCGGCGTCGGAGCCCGCGCCCGGCTCGGTCAGCCCGAACGCGGCCAGCGAGCGGCCGGCCACCAGGTCGGGCAGCCAGGCGCCCTTCTGCTCCGGCGTACCGAAGGTGAGGATCGGGTTGATCCCGAGCCCCACGGCGGCCTCGAGGGTGATGCCGAGCGACTGGTCGACCCGCCCGACCTCCTCGATCGCGACGCACAGGCTGGTGAAGTCCGCACCGGCGCCGCCGTACTCCTCGGGGGCGGTCAGCCCGAACAGTCCGAGGTCGCCCATCTTGTGGACCACCTCGACCGGGAAGTAGTGCTTCTTGTCCCACGCGGCGATGTGCGGCGCGATTTCGGCGGCGGCGAACTCGCGCACCACCGAGCGGAACTCCTCGTGCTCGCGCGACAACGTGGTCATGGCGGTCCTCCGGGGCGGTGGCTTACGCTTACGTCAACGTAAGTGACGGAGGTCGCGGTGTCCATCGCAACAGAGCGGACCTGGAGCATCACCGAGCTCGCCCGCGAACACGCCGTCACGTTGCGAACGATCCGCTTCTACGAGGACCGCGGTCTGCTGTCCCCGGAGCGCCGCGGCATCCAGAGGGTTTACCGCAATCGGGACCAGGTGCGGCTAGCGCTGGTCCTGCGCGGCCGGCGACTCGGCTTCAGCCTCGACGAGATCGCCCGCATCATCGACATGTACGACTCCGAGCCGGGCGAGGCGGGCCAGCTGCGCTACCTGCTGAGCCAGATCGCCGCCCGTCGCTCCGAGCTGGAGCAACGCCGCCGCGACATCGCCGACACGCTGACGGAGCTCGCCGAGGTGGAGCGTCGCTGCCTGGAGGATCTGGCCCGGCTGGGCTGAACCCCCTCGCCGGCGAACGCGCCACGAGGCAGGATCGGAGCATGAGCGGCTCACGGCGCGTCACCCTCATGAACGAGAGTGCCTCGGTCACCCCCTTGGAGCTCTTCTTCGACCTCGTCTTCGTCTACGCGTTCACCCAGGTGACCGCGCTGATGGCGACAGACGTCTCGGTCGAAGTTGTGGCCCATGGCCTGGTCGTCCTGGCACTGGTGTGGTGGCCCTGGGTGGGCTACTGCTGGCTCGGCAACTTCGTCCGCGCCGACGAGGGCCTGATGCGGTACGTCTTCCTGGTCGTCATGGCGGCGATGTTCGTGCTGGCGCTCGCGGTGCCGGAGTCGTTCGACGACGAGCCCGGTGGGCTCGACGGGCCGCTGGTGTTCGTTGCCTGCTACGTCGTCGTACGGCTGGCGCACCTGCTGCTGTTCGCAGTCGCCGGTCGCGGTGACCCGGCGTTGGTCCGCCAGCTGGTGATCTGGACGCCGACCGTGCTCGGCGGGAGCGCCGTGCTGCTGGTCGGTGCGCTGGTCGGTGGGCCGTGGCAGCTGCCGATATGGGGGCTGGCGCTGGTCGTCGACCTCGGGGGCACCCGGGCCATCGGTGCCTCCGGCTGGCGGGTGCAGTCGCCCGGCCACTTCTCCGAACGGCACGGACTCGTGGTGATAATCGCGCTCGGCGAGTCGATCGTCGCGATCGGCGTCGGCATCGGCGCCGTATCGATATCCGTCCCGGTCATGGTGGCGGCAGCCCTCGGCATCCTGCTCGTGGGGACCCTGTGGTGGGTGTACTTCGACGTCACCGCCCTGGTCGCCGAGCACCGGCTGGCGGACACGACCGACCGGGAGCAGCGCTCGGCACTCGCCCGCGACGCGTACAGCCTGCTGCACCTGCCGTTGATCGCAGGCATCGTCACGATGGCGCTGGGTCTGAAGAAGGTCTTCGAGTACATCGGCGGCGAGGAGAACCACAGCTGGAGCGACCACCAGTCCGGGCTGGCCGCGTACGTGCTGCCCTGGGGGGTGGCGTTGTTCCTGCTGGCCCACGTCGCGTTCCGGCGCCGGATGGGCGAGCCGGTGCCCGTCCCCGGCCTCGCGGCGGCGGGGGTGCTGGTGGTCGGGGGCCCCCTGGTGACCCTGCTGCCCGCCCTCGTGGCGCTGGCCGCCGTCGCGGCGGTGATGGTGGTGCTCGTCGGGTACGAGACCGCGACGCAGCAGGAGCGGCGCGAGGAGGTCCGCGGCTCCGCCCGGGAGCGCACTCCAGCGTGAGAGCGGCGGCGCCCTAGACTCCGCTCCAGCACTCGAGGAGGCGCACGGCGTGAGCGTGCTGAGCAAGGTCCTGGTCGCCAACCGCGGCGAGATAGCCGTCCGCATCGTCCGCGCCTGTCGCGATGCCGGCCTCCGCAGCGTCGCCGCGTACGCCGATCCGGACCGTGATGCGCTGTTCGTCCGGCTCGCCGACGAGGCGTACTCCCTGGGCGGCTCGACCCCGGCCGACTCGTACCTCTGCGTCGACAAGATCCTCGACGTGGCTCGGCGCAGCGGCGCCGACGCGGTGCACCCCGGCTACGGGTTCCTGGCCGAGAACGCCGACTTCGCGCAGGCGGTCATGGACGCCGGGCTGGTCTGGACCGGTCCCCCGCCGGCGGCGATTCTCGCGCTCGGCGACAAGGTGGCGGCCCGTCACATCGCCGCAAAGGTGGGGGCGCCGCTGGTCGCCGGCACCTCCGACCCGGTGTCCGGCGCCGACGAGGTCGTCGCCTTCGCCCGCGAACACGGGCTGCCGATCGCGATCAAAGCCGCGTTCGGCGGTGGTGGCCGGGGACTCAAGGTGGCCCGCAGCGAGGACGAGATCGCCGAGGCGTACGACTCCGCCGTCCGCGAGGCCGTGGCCGCCTTCGGCCGGGGCGAGTGCTTCGTCGAGCGCTACCTCGACCGGCCCCGCCACGTGGAGACACAGTGTCTCGCCGACACCCACGGCGCCGTCGTGGTCGTCTCCACCCGAGACTGCACGCTGCAACGGCGGCACCAAAAGCTGGTCGAGGAGGCGCCCGCACCGTTCCTGTCCGAGGAGCAGGTGCGCTCGCTCTATGACGCCAGCAAGGCGATCCTCGCCGAGGCCGGGTACGTCGGCGCCGGGACCTGCGAATTCTTGGTCGGCCAGGACGGCACGATCTCGTTCCTCGAGGTCAACACCCGGCTGCAGGTCGAGCACCCGGTGACCGAGCAGGTCACCGGCATCGACCTGGTGCGCGAGATGTTCCGCATTGCGGCCGGCGAGCACCTCGGCTACGACGACCCGGTCGTGCAGGGGCACTCGATCGAGTTCCGCATCAACGCCGAGGACGCCGGCCGCGGGTTTCTCCCGGCTCCCGGGACGCTGGTCCGCTGGCAGCCGCCGTCCGGCCCCGGGGTGCGGCTGGACGCCGGCTACGAGCAGGGCGAGACCGTGCCTGGCGCCTTCGACTCACTCGTCGCGAAGCTCATCGTGTCCGGCCGGGACCGCACCCAGGCACTGGAGCGCTCGCGGCGGGCGCTCGACGAGTTCGTCGTCGACGGGATGCCGACCGTGATCCCGTTCCACCGGGCCGTGGTCGATGACCCCGCGTTCGTTGGCGGCGATGACCGCTTCGGCGTGTTCACCAGCTGGATCGAGACGGAGTTCGACAACGCGATCCCGCCGTACGAGGGGGCGGTCGATGCTGCCGCGGCGGCCGAACGGGAGTCGGTGACGGTCGAGGTCGACGGCAAGCGCCTCGAGGTCATGCTCCCGGCCGGGCTGGCGACTGGCGCGGGGGAAGGCACTGGGGGGACGAAGCCGGCCCGGCGGCGTTCCGGCGCCAAGGCCGGGGCAGCGGCCGGCGGTGACACGCTGACGTCGCCCATGCAGGGCACCATCGTCAAGGTCGCGGTCGAGGACGGCCAGGAGGTCGCGGTGGGCGACCTCGTCGTGGTGCTCGAGGCCATGAAGATGGAGCAGCCCCTCAACGCGCACAAGGCCGGCACGGTGTCCGACCTGAGCGCCGAGGTCGGTGCCACCGTGGCCTCCGGCGAGGCGCTCTGCACGATCAAGGACTGACCCGTGGCTCGGGGAATCGTGCTGCTGTTCGACTCCGCCGCGCACCAAGCGATGGTTTCACTGTGGCAGCGGCTCGAAGCGCTCGGCATACCCACGCTGGCGTCGCAGACCCACTGCAAGCACGTTCCGCATGTGACGTACTCGCTGCTCGACCCCGATGTCGGCGTCGATGCCCTGCTGGGCGCGGTCGCGGGGCTGCCTGACAACGGTCCGATGCCGCTGTGGCTCCACGGTGTCGCGACGTTTCCCGGCGGCATCACCTGGTTGGTTCCCGGTCCGACGGCGAGCCTCGCCATCCGGCAGGCAGCGGTCGACGCGGCCCTGCGGAGCGCCGGCCTGGGGATCCATCCCGACTTCGAACCCGGAACGTGGGCACCCCACTGCACGATCTCGACGCAGCTCCGGCTGGAGCAGCTGCCTGCGCTGGCCGAGGCCTGTCACGCCATCCTGCCGCTCGCGGCGACGGCCACGCGCGCCGCGGTCATCGACAGCGGGACGGGTCGTCAGTGGCCACTGCCTGGCGTCCCCTGACGCAGTGGGCCGTCGTCCCCTCACGCAGTTGTCACACTGGCGCGTGCCCGGCGAGCGGACGTGGCACGGGCTCGCGTTGGCGGGAGCTTCGGGTTACGGCACCACATCCGGGATGATGTGCTGGGTTTCCATCGGTGGGCGGACGTAGCCTTCGGCACTCACCGCCGGCCGTCGGGGCAGCTTCGGGGCCTTCGGGGTGAGGTCTTTGTAGGGCACCTGCGTCAGCAGGTGCGACATCACGTTGAGCCGGGCGCGTCTCTTCACATCCGCCTCGACCACCCACCACGGGGCCTCGAGGATGTCGGTGGCCGCGAACATCGCGTCCTTGGCCTTGGAGAAGTCGACCCAGCGATTCCGCGCCTCGAGGTCCATCGGGCTGAGCTTCCAGCGCTTGGTCGGGTCCTTCAACCGGGCCTGGAACCGCTTCTCCTGCTCCCCGTCACTGACCGAGAACCAGTACTTGATGACCTGGATCCCGCTCCGCACCAGCATTCGCTCGAACTCCGGGCAGGAGCGCAGGAACTCCACGTACTGCTTCTTGGTGGCAAAGCCCATCACCCGCTCGACTCCGGCGCGGTTGTACCAGGACCGGTCGAACAGCACCATCTCGCCGGCCGCCGGGAGGTGTGCGACGTACCGCTGGAAATACCACTGAGTCTTCTCGCGCTCGGTGGGTGCAGCCAGCGCCACCACCCGAGTAGCCCGCGGGTTGAGACTCTCGGTGATGCGTTGGATCGCGCCACCCTTTCCGGCGGCATCGCGCCCCTCGAAGATCACGACGACCTTGAGGCCGCGGGCGCGGATGAACTCCTGCTGCTTGACCAGCTCGACCTCGAGCCTGGCCAGCTGTTTCTCGTAGTACTTTGCGTCGACCTTCTTCGTCGACTGCGGCGTCTCCTCCACGGAGGCGGACTCGGACCGTGCATTGGTCATGTCCGGATCGTCGACCGGTCACCGACGGCTGGCAAGCCCTCCGTCACCCCTTCCCATGTTCACATGGGACGAGACCGCTTCCAATGGGTTCG
>JACCZI010000289.1 GCA_013696015.1 Nocardioidaceae bacterium | reverse complement strand
GCCCGCGGACCTGCGCGGCTCCGCCATGCTCGGCGACTGCGGCGCCAACGCTCTCGGTGCGGTCCTGGGGTTCGTGACCACAAGTAGCGTGCCGCCGGTGGCGCGCCGGGCTGCGTTGGTCACTGTCGCAGGTGTCACCCTGGCCAGCGAACACGTGAGCTTCAGCGATGTCATCGAGCGTCACTCGTTGCTTCGCCGGATCGACGACTGGGGCCGGCCGGCAAGGACGACATGCCGCTGAAGGCGAGCAGTGAACGTGAGCTTCCGCGGTGCGCCACTCGGGGCATCGGGGCCTGGACAAGAGCGCGGTGCTACGCCGCGGTAGTCCGCCACTGATAGGCTGAAACCCCGTGGACGGTGAGTGACCCTACCTTCGAGCCACGGGAGCCTTCTTGGCCGCGCCAGTGCCTACCAAGCACCTCTTTGTCACCGGGGGTGTCGCCTCCTCCCTCGGCAAGGGTCTGACCGCCTCCAGCCTCGGCCGGTTGCTCAAGTCACGCGGCCTGCGCGTCACGATGCAAAAGCTCGACCCGTACCTCAACGTCGACCCGGGCACGATGAACCCGTTCCAGCACGGCGAGGTCTTCGTCACCGACGACGGGGCCGAGACCGACCTCGACATCGGCCACTACGAACGCTTCCTCGACGTCGACCTGTCCGCGATCGCCAACGTCACGACCGGCCAGATCTACTCCGAGGTCATCGCGAAGGAGCGCCGCGGCGACTATCTCGGTGACACCGTGCAGGTGATCCCGCACATCACCAACGAGATCAAGGACCGGATGCTGGCGATGGGCGGCCCGGCTGTGGACGTGGTGTTGCACGAGATCGGCGGGACGGTCGGCGACATTGAGTCGTTACCCTTCCTCGAAGCGGCCCGCCAGGTGCGTCACGATGTCGGACGCGACAACTGCTTCTTCCTCCATGTCTCGCTGGTCCCCTACATCGGCCCGTCGGGCGAGCTGAAGACCAAGCCGACGCAGCACTCGGTTGCGGCACTGCGCCAGGTGGGTATCCAGCCCGACGCGGTCGTCTGCCGCGCCGACCGGACCATCCCTGCCAGCGTCAAACGCAAGATCTCGCTGATGTGCGACGTCGACGAGGAGGCCGTCGTGGCCGCTGTCGACGCTGCGTCGATCTACGACATCCCCAAAGTCCTTCACGCCGAGGGCCTCGACGCCTATGTCGTGCGCCGGCTCAGCCTGCCGTTCCGGGACGTCGACTGGGCCCGCTGGGACGAGCTGCTGCACCGCGTCCACGAGCCCGACGAGGACGTCACGATCGCCTTGGTCGGCAAGTACGTCGACCTGCCCGACGCGTACCTCTCGGTGGTCGAAGCACTGCGCGCCGGCGGCTTCGCCCACAGCGCCCGGATCCACCTGCGCTGGGTCGCCTCCGATGACTGTGGTACCGCTGATGGAGCGGCGCGGCACTTGAACGACGTCGACGGGGTGTGCGTGCCGGGCGGCTTCGGCATCCGCGGCATCGAAGGCAAGGTCGGCGCGCTGCGCTACGCGCGTGAGCAAGGGATCCCCACGTTGGGGCTGTGCCTCGGGCTGCAGTGCATGGTCATCGAGTACGCCCGCCATGTGACCGGTCTGCCCGCCGCTAGCTCCAGCGAGTTCGACCCGGACACCCCTGACCCGGTCATCGCGACGATGGCAGAGCAGCAGGCGTACGTAGCCGGCGACGGTGATCTCGGTGGCACCATGCGGCTCGGCCTCTACCCCGCCTTTCTGCAGCCGGACAGCGTGGTCGCCACGGCGTACGGAGCCGAAACCGTGCACGAACGGCACCGGCACCGGTACGAGGTCAACAACGGGTACCGGACGGCACTCGAGAAGTCGGGGCTGGTCTTCAGCGGTGTCTCCCCCGACTCCCTGCTCGTCGAGTTCGTCGAGCTGCCCGCCCAGGTCCACCCTTACTACGTGGCGACGCAGGCCCACCCGGAGCTGCGCTCGCGCCCGACCCGGCCGCATCCGTTGTTCGTGGGACTAGTCGGCGCCGCGCTCGACCGTCAACGCGAGCTGCGGCTGCCGGTCGACGACACCGGCGTGCGGCGGCGCTTGGTCGAACCCGTCGACGTGTCGGCGTGAGGAAGACCGCCCACCCGAGCCTGCCGGGCGCGCTATGGCAGCCCGGTGACCCGCTGTTCGACATCGAGCAGCAGTGGCCCACCGAGTCGTCGCAGCAGGCGTACGACGACGGGTTCGTCACCGTGCGGGTCGACGCAGTGCGCTCACCGGGCGGCGAGACGTTCGACCGCAGCGTGGTGGAACACCCCGGCGCCGTGGGTGTACTGGCCCTCGATGACGCGGAACGGGTGCTGCTGCTGCGCCAGTACCGGCACGCTGCCCGTCGCCGGCTGCTCGAGCTGCCGGCTGGCATCTGCGACGTCGCCGGGGAAGCCCCGACGGCCACCGCTGCGCGCGAGCTCCACGAGGAGGCATCGCTGCGCGCCCTCGACTGGCGGCCGCTGCTGGACGTGGTGCCGACGCCCGGTTCGACCAACGAGCGGTGGCAGGTCTACCTTGCCCGTGACCTGCGTCCGGTCGCCGAGCACGAGCGGCATGAGCCGCAGCACGAAGAGGCCGACATGACGGCGGTGTGGGTGCCCCTCGACGAGGTGGCCGCTGCCATCCTGAGTCGCCGCCTCACCGACGCCATGGCCGGTATCGCGGTGCTGGCCGCCATGGTGCTGCGCGCCGGACCGGGACTTGACTCGTTGACGGCGATCTCCGGACACTGACGTCGCCTACACGACCTGATCGTCGGGAGATCAGGGCGAGACTAGACTCCGGCCGGGCCGTCTGGACGGTCCACCGGGCTACTGGCCTGGCCCTTCGAGACAGGGAGCGCGATCCGATGAAGGTCGGCGTGCCGAAGGAAGTCAAGAACAACGAGTACCGGGTCGCGATGACCCCGTCCGGCGTCCACGAACTGGTACGGCACGGGCACGAGGTGTTCATCGAGGCCGACGCGGGGGTCGGTTCGTCGATCCTGGACGAAGAGTTCGTCGGCGCGGGAGCGGAGATCGTGAAGTCGCCTGACGAGGTCTGGGACATCGGCGACTTGATCCTGAAGGTCAAGGAGCCGATCGCGAGCGAGTACCACCGGATGCGGGCCGGCCAGACGCTGTTCACGTACCTCCACCTAGCCGCCTCCAGGGAGTGCACGGACGCGCTGCTCGATCGCCGGGTCACGGGGATCGCCTACGAGACCGTGCAGGCACCGGACGGCGCCCTGCCGCTGCTGGCACCGATGAGTGAGGTTGCTGGGCGGCTGGCGCCGCAGGCAGGGGCGTACCACCTGATGCGGCAGGGCGGTGGTCGCGGCGTGCTGATGGGTGGGGTGTCGGGCGTCTACGCGGCCAAGGTCGTGGTGATCGGGGCCGGCGTCTCCGGCATGAACGCCGCCGCGATCGCACTCGGCATGCAGGCCGAGGTGCTGTTGCTGGACAGGAACATCGAGCGGCTGCGGGCGGCCGACCGGATCTACCAGGGCCATCTGCAGACGGTTGCCTCGAACACGTACGAGGTCGAACGCGCCGTGTTCGACGCGGACCTGGTGATCGGGGCGGTGCTCGTCCCGGGCGCCAAGGCTCCGACCCTGGTCAGCCATGACCAGGTGGCGCGGATGAAGCCGGGCAGCGTGCTGGTGGACATCTCGATCGACCAGGGCGGGTGCTTCGAGGACTCACGTCCCACGACGCATGACCAGCCGACGTATCCGGTCCACGACTCGGTCTTCTACTGCGTGGCCAACATGCCCGGGGCGGTGCCGCACACGTCGACGTACGCCTTGACCAACGTGACGCTGCCGTACGCGGTGGCCCTGGCCGACAAGGGGTGGCAGCAGGCGCTGCGCGACGACCACAGCCTGGCGCTGGGGCTGAACACCTATGACGGCGGACTGACCAACGCGCCGGTCGCCGAGGCACACGCGCGCACAGCCGTCAGCCTCGAGGAGGTTCTCGGCTGAGCGAGGTCGCCGGCTCGGTGCAGGCCTACCTCGACCACTTGTCGGTCGAGCGCGGCCTGGCCCGCAACACGGTCACCTCGTATCGGCGGGACCTGCGCCGCTACGTGGAGTTCCTGGACGGACGCAGCGTCGCCGACCTTGCGGCGGTGCGGGCGCAGGATGTCAGTGACTTCCTGATGCATCTGCGTGAGGGTGACGCCGATCATCAGTCGCTGGCCCCCGGCAGTGCCGCCCGCAGCGTCGTCGCCGTGCGCGGGTTGCACCGCTTCGCGTTGCGTGAGGGACTGGTCGAGCTCGACGTGGCCTGCGACGTCAAGCCGCCGGCGTCGCGCCGTCGCCTGCCCAAGGCGCTGCCGGTCGATGAGGTCGCGGCGATCCTCGCCGCTGCGGGGGCCGCCGGCACCGCGCTCGCACTGCGCGACCGGGCGCTGCTGGAGGTGCTGTACGGCACCGGGGCTCGCATCTCCGAGGCCGTCGGGCTCGATGTTGACGACCTGGACCTGACCTCCGGAACCGCGCTGCTCAGCGGCAAAGGTGGCAAGCAGCGGGTGGTGCCGTTCGGCTCGTACGCCGCTGCCGCCGTGACGGCGTATCTGACGCGATCCCGGCCACAGCTGGTGGCGGCAGGCAAGGGGACGCCCGCGATGTTCTGCAACGCTCGGGGCGGCCGGCTCTCGCG
>JACCZI010000273.1 GCA_013696015.1 Nocardioidaceae bacterium | reverse complement strand
CGGAAGGAGCGCTGCACCGACGCCGGCGTCGCCTGAGCCGGTCGCCCATCCTCATTCGCCGGCATATTGTGACCCAGTGTCGCACAAATGATCACGCTGCGCGATACCGCGGCGCGGCCGGAGCGGCCACGCTCATCGCGTCGGGTCGATGGCGCCGAGCGTCCACGCTATCGACGATCGGCTGCTCTTCATCGTGCCGTTTCGCGGGGACGGTGCAGGCTTGGAGCCAGGCCGTCGTGATGTGCAGGACCGGAGTTGCCGTTTTGCGCCGGCTTGTCAGGTCTCGGTGAAGTCTTGGGTCGATATCGCGCCGGTTTCGAGGGCGCGGATTGCGAGGAGTGCGCGTTTTTGGTTTTGGGGGAGGTGGTCGAGCTCGAAGGCGGCAAAGAGGACCCGGAGGTGGGACTTGACGGCATCAACGGAAACTGACAGGCGGTCCGCGATCTGTTTGTTGGTTGACGGCGCGGCCATGCGGGTGTCTTTGTAGGGACGACAGAGCTCAACCAGCACTCGCCGCTGGCCGGCGCTCACGGCCAGGGGGAGCGGACCGGTGACGGTTGGATCTGAGTCGGCTGCTTCGGGAAGCCGGAAGACGAGGGTGGTTTGGCCGAGGCGTATGACGTCGCCATCGTGCAGCCGTTGCCGCCCTCTGACTCGTTCCTCGTTCACCCAAGTGCCGTTGCGCGAGAGCCCGACGTCGCCTATCGTCCACTCGCCGCCGATTCGCTCGAGCTCGGTGTGGAGTCGCGAGACGCTCAAGTCCCACTCAAGCGCGATGTCGTTGCCCCGATTGCGTCCGATCGAGAACCGGGAGCGCTCCGCGGCGAGAAGGTGGAGGACTTGGGCCCCGTGCTGATCGCGGTACAGCAGGAACGGCAGGGTTCCGCGTAACGCGTTGTAGCGCTCGTGCAGCTCGCGCGCCGTCGCGGCGCGAGGTGTGGGCGGTAAGTCTGGGGTCGACATAGGCGCCGAGCCACACCTTAGGGGGAGTTGCGCCACACCTGGGGGGTGAGAGGCATCTACCCTGGGGGACTTTTGCAGGCCGGGCCCCGGGGCACATTGAACGACACCGTTGAGCTCTTCAGACCCGAACATAACTACGCGAACTGCGAAGGACATCCGTTCCGTCTCGCAGATGCGAGACGACCTACATCCGAACGACTCCAACGACCGCGTTGCGGCTTACCGTGCGGGAGAAGCGTCGATGGTTGCACGGCGCGGCCGACGCTTCATGCCGCGTTCGCGACAGGGTCTGCGGGTTGTCGGAATCACCGAAGCGCGATCCCCGGGGGATCTGCTTCGGCGCGACGGGCTGTTCCGCCGGGCGCTGGCCCTGGCCGATGTGACGGCGGCGGCGTTGGCGCTGGTCCTCGTGATCATGGTGTTGGGCGAGGACGACACCCTGAGATTGGCCAGTCTCGCTGCGTTGCCTCTGGTGGTCCTGATCTCCAAGGTCATCGGCTTGTACGACCGCGACGAGCTCGTGTTGCACAAGCGCACGCTTGATGAGGCCCCAGCGCTGTTTCAGCTCGCGACCCTGTACGCGCTTCTGGTGTTCTTGCTCGAGCGCGCCCTGATCGACGGCGAGGTGGGTCGGATGCAGATCGTGGGCCTCTGGGGGTTCCTGTTCGTCTTGACTCTTTCCAGCCGAGCGGCGGCGCGGATGTTGGCCCGCCGGCGCGCTCAACCCGAGCGGTGCCTGCTGATCGGCGAGCCGGCTGGCTGCCAGCGCATCAAGCGCAAGCTCGAGTCGGCGCCGGCGATCGGCGCCGAAGTGGTCGGGATCATCGACCTCGATCCCCTGGTCGGCAAGCCGGCTTCGGCTGATCTCCAGCAGCTCCGCGCCACCGTGATCGAGCAGCACGTGCATCGCGTGATCATCGCGCCCGTCTCGACGGATTCGGCGGACACGCTCGAGTTGGTGCGCGTCGCCAAGCTCCTCGGCGTCCGCGTCAGTCTTCGGCCGCGAATGCTCGAGGTGGTGGGATCTTCGGTGGAGTTTGACGATGTCGACGGGATGGCGATGCTCGCGATCCGCCGCTTCGGTCTCACCCGTTCCTCGTGGGCGGTCAAGCGCAGCTTGGATTTGATCGGGTCCACCATCGGCCTGCTCGCAGCGGCGCCGATCCTTGCGGCGGCGGCGCTGGCGATCCGGCTCGATTCACCGGGCCCGGTCTTCTTCCGTCAAACCCGCGTGGGTCGTGACGGCGAGCGATTCGACATCTTGAAGTTCCGCACCATGGTTCCCGACGCGGAGGAGCGTAAAGCCGAATTGCTCGAGCTCAACGAAACGGACGGTTTCTTCAAGATCAGTGATGACCCGCGAATCACCCGGGTCGGCAATGTCCTGCGCAAGACCGCGCTCGACGAGCTGCCGCAGCTGTTCAACGTGCTGGCCGGGAAGATGAGCCTGGTCGGTCCGCGCCCGCTCGTCGTCGACGAGGATCGGCGGGTGGAGGGTATGCACCGTAACCGGCTGCACCTCACGCCGGGCATGACGGGTCACTGGCAGATTCTCGGTTCGTCGCGCATTCCGATGAGCGAGATGGTCAACATCGACTACCTCTACGTCGCGAACTGGTCGCTCTGGGTCGACGTCAAGATCCTGCTGCGCACCGTGCCGTTCATGCTCGCACGTCGCGGCCTCTAGCCCGGGCTACGGCGACGGCCACGGAGTCTGGCGATCACTCGCGCAGGCTCGGGCGAGCGTCCACGGCGACGGCCTCGGGACGCCATCGCGGAGACAATCTGGTCCTGCACCCTGATGGCGGATTCGGGCCGAGGAGCGATCGCTGCTCGATGCGCGGATAGGCCGCGGCGAGCAGCGCACACCGCGACGCTCGGACGCCAGATCAGCTTCCTGCTCCCTGCTCAGGAAGCGGCGTTGACAACCGCTGTCCACGCCGCCTTCGACCTCGACTGAATCGGCGATCCGGTCAAGCGGCCGAGGGCGTCGACGAGCGCTGCGCATGCGTCCTTCTCCCTGCCGGTGTCCGGGGCGGGCTCGGGGCGCTCGGAGG
>JACCZI010000259.1 GCA_013696015.1 Nocardioidaceae bacterium | reverse complement strand
GACACAGTACCCCCACTTTCCCCTGATGAAGGTTGTGGTGGACCTGGTGTGCCGCCTGTCCTGCCTGATCGAGCGGATACGTCTTCGACAGGGTGGGATGGATCAGTCCCTTGGCGATGAGGCGGTTGGCCTCCCAGGCCTCGCGGTAGTTCGCGAAGTGCGATCCGACGATGCGCTTCAGGTGCATCCACAGGTACCGGTTGTCGTACTCGTGCCAGAAGCCTGACGTCGACGCGCAGGTCACGACGGTGCCGCCTCGGCGGGCCACGAACACGCTGGCGCCGAAGGTCTCGCGCCCAGGGTGCTCGAAGACGATGTCCGGGTCGTCACCACCGGTCAGCTGCCGGATCATCGCGCCCAGCCGGCGCCACTCGCCGGGATCCTGGGTGTGCGCGTCCTGCCAGAAGCGGTAGCCCTGCTCGGACCGGTCGATGATGAGCTCCGCGCCCATGCTGTGGCAGAGGGCCGCCTTCTGCGGTGAGGAGACCACGCAGACGGGAGTGGCGCCGCCGTTCAGCGCGAGCTGGGTGGCATAGCCCCCGAGACCACCAGAGGCGCCCCACACCAACACCACGTCACCCTGCTTCATCGCGGCGCCGTTGCGTGACACCAACTGGCGGTAGGCGGTGGAGTTGACCAGACCGGGGGCGGCTGCCTCCTCCCAGGTGAGGTGAGCCGGCTTGGGCATGAGCTGGTTGGCCTTAACCAGGGCCAGCTCGGCGAGACCGCCGAAGTTGGTCTCGAAACCCCAGATCCGCTGCTCGGGGTCGAGCATCGTGTCGGCGTGTCCGTCCGGGTGCTCCAGCTCGACCGACAGACAGTGCGCGACCACTTCGTCACCGGGGGCCCAGACGTGCACGCCGGCGCCGCAACGCAGCACGACTCCGGCCAGGTCGGACCCCACCACGTGGTACGGCAGGTCGTGTCGTGCAGCGAGCGGGGACGTCCGTCCGTACCGCTCGAGGTATCCGAACGTGGCCATCGGCTCGAAGATCGAGGTCCACACGGTGTTGTAGTTGATGGCGCTGGCCATCACCGCGACCAGCGCCTCACCGGGGCCGAGCTCGGGGACCGGCACCTCGTCCAGGTGCAGGCTGGCACGAGGGTCCTTGTCGGTCGCGGCCATGCCCGCGAACATCTCGACCTCGTCCTTGTGGACGGTGATGCCCCGGTAGGTCTGCGGCACTGGCAGCGAGGCGAACTCCGCTGCGGCGGTGTCGGCGGCAAGGATGGCGTCGCGGATCTGCTTCACGGTTCGAGGAGATTACTCGGTGGTCGCCTTGCGGGCTCCCGCTGGTTCGACGAGCTCCACGAGCACGCCGCCGGCGTCCTTGGGGTGCACGAAGTTGATCCGGCTCCCGGCGGTGCCCCGCTTCGGTGTGTCGTAGAGCAGCCGCAGGCCTCGGTCGCGGAGCACGGTCGAGGCGGCCTCGAGGTCGCTCACCCGATACGCCAGCTGCTGGATGCCCTGGCCGCGCCGGGCCAAGAATGTGGCGAGGGGCGAGTCGGCGTCCAGCGGCGCCATCAGCTGGACCCGGTCGTCGGTATCGCCGACCGCCAACATCGCCTCCCGGATTCCCTGCTCCTCGTTGACCTCCTCGTGGACCGGGCGCAGGCCGAACGTCGCCGCGTAGAACTCGAGGGCCTCGTCCATGTCGGGAACCGCGATCCCGACATGGTCGATCGCGGTCAGCAGGTGCTCAGGAACCACTGGTGCCTCCGGAATCTGCGACCGGCGCTGCGTCGGTAGGCTGGCAGGGTAGCCCGGAGGAGGAACCTCATGACCGAGACCGTGATCGTCGCGGGAGCCCGCACACCGATCGGCCGCCTGCTGGGCGGCCTGAAGAGCTTCTCCGGTGCCGATCTGGGTGGTGTTGCGATCGCCGCGGCGGTGGACAGGGCCGGCGTGGCCCCCGACCAGGTCCAGTACGTCATCATGGGCCAGGTGCTGCAGGCCGGTACCGGCCAGATCACGGCCCGGCAGGCGGCGGCGAAGGCCGGGATCTCGATGTCGGTGCCGGCGCTGACCGTCAACAAGGTGTGCCTGTCCGGAATCAACGCGATCATGCTGGCCGACTCGATGATCCGCTCCGGCAGCTACGACGTCATCGTCGCCGGGGGCATGGAGTCGATGAGCAACGCGCCGCACCTGCTGCCGAAGTCTCGTGAGGGCCACAAGTTCGGTGACGTCACGCTGGTCGACTCCATGGCCCACGACGGCCTGTGGGACGTCTTCACCGAGCAGGCAATGGGGGCGCTGACGGAGTCCTGCAACGCCACGACGTACGACCTGACCCGCGCAGAGCAGGACGCGTTCAGCGCCCAGTCGCACCAACGCGCGGCGGAGGGCTGGAAGAACGGTGTCTTCGACGACGAAGTGGTACCGGTGGAGGTGCCAAGTCGTCGGGGCGACTCCACATGGGTCCGCGAGGACGAGGGTGTGCGCGGCGACACCTCGGCCGAGTCGCTGGCTGGGCTCCGGCCGGCCTTTGACGTCTCCGGCACGATCACAGCCGGTTCTGCCTCCCAGATCTCCGACGGCGGGTGCGCGGTCGTCGTGATGAGCAAGGCCAAGGCCGACGACCTCGGCCTGGAGTGGCTGGCCGAGATCGGCTCGGCGGGGGTGGTGGCCGGCCCGGATTCCTCGCTGCAGCTGCAACCGGCTCGGGCCATTGCTCAGGCGTGTGCCACAGAAGGCATCGCTCCCACCGACCTGGATCTGGTCGAGATCAACGAGGCGTTCGCCGCGGTGGGTATCGCGAGCACCCGTGAGCTCGGACTGGATCCCGCCCGCGTGAACGTCAACGGAGGGGCGGTGTCCCTTGGCCACCCGATCGGCATGAGCGGCGCTCGAGTCGTGCTGCACCTCGCACTCGAGCTTGCCCGACGTGGCGGCGGCATCGGCGCAGCGGCACTGTGCGGCGG
>JACCZI010000257.1 GCA_013696015.1 Nocardioidaceae bacterium | reverse complement strand
ACGTAGTCGTGCGCGCGATCAGAGCCGACGAGCACCTCGCGTACGTGCGCTCACTGCCGTCCGCGAGCTTCCTACAGACGCCCGCCTGGGGGCGGGTGAAGTCGGAGTGGACCGCCGAGTCGGTCGGTTTCTATGCCGGTCCCGTCCTGGTGGGGGCCGGGCTGGTGCTGTATCGACAGCTGCCGGGCATCAGGCGCTCCCTCGCCTACCTGCCTGAGGGCCCGGTGCTGGACTGGGCCAGGGCCGACGTCCCGGCGCTGCTCGACGGGCTCGCCGCGCATCTGCGCAGCCGGGGCGCATTCGGCATCCGCATGGGCCCGGCGGTGGTCACTCGCAGATGGCATGCCGGCACCATCAAGACCGCCATCGCAGACCCCACCGTGCACCGGCTCGGCGACGTAACGCCCGACGAGTCCTGCGAGGTCGGAGCTGCGCTGGTCGAGACATTGCAGCGGGCCGGCTGGCGCCACCAGGTCGTCGCGGGCGGGTTCAGCGCCGGGCAGCCGCGCTACAACTTCGTGCTGCCGCTGGCCGGTCGCAGTGAGGCCGACGTCCTCGCCGGCATGAACCAGCAGTGGCGGCGCAACATCAAGAAGGCCGCCCAGGCCGGCGTGGAGGTGCGCGTCGGCGATCGCGACGACATGCCGCAGTTCCACGCGGCGTACGTGGAAACCGCCCGACGTGACGGCTTCACGCCTCGCCCGCTGGCGTACTTCGACACGATGTACGCCGCGCTGAACACCGAGCAGTCCGATCGGCTGCGGCTGTACCTCGCCCACCACGACGGCGAGCTCGTGGCCGCGACGACGATGGTCCGCGTCGGGGAGCACGCGTGGTACTCCTACGGCGCATCGACGACCACGAAGCGCGAGGTGCGCGGGTCCAACGCGATCCAGTGGCAGATGATCCGCGACGCGATCGCAGCCCAGGCTGGCGTCTATGACCTGCGTGGCATCACCGACACCCTCGACGAGGACGACCCGCACCTCGGGCTGATTCAGTTCAAGGTGGGCACCGGCGGCGATGCCGTCGAGTACGTCGGCGAGTGGGACCTGCCGCTGTCGCGAGCGTTGTACGGCGCCTTTGCTCTCTACATGCGGCGGCGGTGAACGATGGCGCTGACGCTCCGAGTCACCGGCGATCGCTGGCGGGCCCATCTGCGCGAGGTGGCGGGCAATAATCCCGGCCTGGTGCCGGTCGTCAAGGGCAACGGCTACGGCTTCGGCATCGGCCGGCTCGCCCGCAGGGTCAGCTGGCTGGGCGTCGACACCGTTGCGGTCGGATCGTACGAGGAGGTTCCCGAGCTCACGTCGCGCTTCGACGGTGACGTCTTGGTCATGACCCCGTGGCGGCCGTACCGGACCTCGGTGCCGTACGGCCGACGCGTCGTCCACACCCTCGGTCGGGTGGACGACCTGCGCGAGCTGTCGTCCCGGCACCCCGGTAGCCGGGTGGTCGTGGAGGGTCTCACGGCCATGTCGCGGCACGGCCTGACCCGACCCGAGCTTGCGGCTGCGGCCGGCGCGCTCGGTGATCTGCGGCTGGAGGGGTTCGCCCTGCATCTGCCGATGACCGGGGACCGGCTGGGCCAGACCGAGCTGTGGTGCACCGCCTTGCAGGACTCCCTGCTTCGCACTCACACCGTGTTTGTCTCGCACCTCGGCGCATTCGAGCTGACGACGATGTGCGAGCGCTGGCCGGCGCTCAGGATGCGTCCGCGCATCGGGACGGAGCTGTGGCTGGGCGACCGTGCGGCGCTGCACGCCGTCGCCACGGTGATCGATGCCCACCGGGTGAGCCGGGGGGAGCGGGTCGGATATCGGCAGCGGGCGATGCCGCGCGACGGCACGCTGCTGGTCGTGGCGGGCGGGACCGCGCACGGCATCGGCCTCGAGGCGCCGACCGCCGCGACGTCGCTGCGTGCCCGGGCGATCGCGCTCGCACGGGGAGGCCTGGACGCCGCCGGCTTTGCGCTGTCCCCCTACTCGGTCGCCGGCAGGCAACGATGGTTCGCCGAGCCGCCGCACATGCAGGTGTCGCTGCTGTTCCTGCCGCGCGGAGTCCAGGTGCCGCCCATCGGGACCGAGATCGACGTCGACGTCCGCCTCACCACGACAACCTTCGATGCGGTCCACATCCTGTGACTACCCTCCCCACGCTCGTGGGGAGGGGAGCGCCGGGTTGTACGCGGGGTCGTCGACCAGTCCGGTGGCGCGGACCGGGTCGAGCCAGGGCCAGCGCATGTCGCGGATCACGACGCCGGCAAGCCACAGCTGGGCCGCGACACGGACGCCGATCGCCCACACGTACACCTCGTCGACCCCGTTGCTGCCGCCGTCGGTGTAGCCGCCGAGATGCCACCAGATCGCGAGCAGGTACACCACCTCACCGGCCTGCCAGATCAACAGATCGCGCCAGTACGGGCGTGCGAGCACCGCCAGGGGCAGCAGCCACAGCGCCTGCTGGGGTGCGTACTCCTTGCCGACGAGGAGCGCGCTGAGCACGAGCAGCAGTGCCAGAGCGGGCAGGCGCGGCCGACGTGATGTCGTCAGCGCGAACCACGCCAGCGCCACGACCAGCGCTGCACCGGCGACCAGCGACAGCTGGTTGACCAGCGTGGTGTCCGGGCGCCAGCCGAAGGCCGCGAACACCTGCCAGACCGAGCCGTTCCCGACGCCGCGCCCGATGTAGTCGTCGACGAAGCCCCACACCTGTCGGGGTGCCAGGACGTACGCCGGAAGCATCAGCGCCACCCACGCCACCGCGGCCACACCCGATGTTCGTACCGCCGCATTCGCCTGGCCGGCACGCACCGCGACAACCGCAAAGGCGACGAGCAGCAACGCGGGATACACCGCGACCGCCGTCCCCGCACCGACGAGCAGGCCGGCAACCGTGTCACGCCGCCGTGCCCAGGCCCACAGCGCCGCAGTGACGCAGGCAACGCCAACGAGGTCCCACGAGATCATGGCGCTCGTCGCCAGCACCGGTGCGGCCGCGAAGCCCACGGCATCCCACGGCCGCGTCGCATGCGTGCGCACCAACGCTACGGCCGTGAGCAACGCCGCCAGCAGCAGAGCGACCGCGACGACGCCGGTGTAGGCCACAGCCTCGTGGCGGACCTCGGGGTCGGTCGAGACCTCCGCGACAGGGCGGTTGTCGCGTTCGACGACGTCGGGCCAGCCCACGAGGGCCTGGCCGGCAAGACCCGCTGCGTACGAGAGCGCTGCGATGGGCGGCGAGTCGGCCGGTGGCGGGTAGCGACCGTCGTCATCCGACAACGGAGGGACCCGCTCGGCGCGACCGCCGTTGACGTAGTCGTACGGCAGGTCGGTGTAGCACAGGTTCGCGAACTGCCGAGGCGGATGCCACCACGCGCCCCGGGCGCAGGAGTTTTTCGCCGCCACCCCCAGCGCGAAGGTAGCGGCGGTCAACGCCAACGCGACCACCAGCGGCGTCAGGCGCCGGTGCCCTCGGGCGCGGTTGCCGACCGGTCCCCCGATCGCGACGCTGGCCGCGGCGACGAACGGGTCGTCGTGGGTGGGCCGGACCGGCGTCACCCGCTCAGCCGCTCGCGCCGCCACCGGGAGTCGGGTCCGTCACCGGGCGCGTCGGTGTGTCGGTCGGCTCCGTGGTCGGCTCCGTGGCCGGCTCCGTGGTGGGCTCCGTGGTGGGCGGTGTCGTCGTCGGCGGTGGCGGCGAGAAGGTCGTTGTCGGTGGCGCCGTCGTCGGTGGCGCCGTCGTCGGCGTCTGGTC
>JACCZI010000256.1 GCA_013696015.1 Nocardioidaceae bacterium | reverse complement strand
CACCTGCACGGTCGCTATCGCCTCCGCGTCTGCTGACCAGGCGATTCGCACGCTGACATCCGCAGTGGGCAGGCTCACGCCGCGATCGTGCCACGGCGCCTGCGGCGCGCCGGATCGACCTCTTGCTTCCAGCCAAGACCTGGGCCAGTTGCGCGGCCGTGTGACACCAGACGTGCACGGCTGCAGGAAGGTGTCACACGGGGGTAGCATGGGACTGTGTACGGCAACGACCTTTCCCCAACGGCCTCGCCGGTCACCCGTAACGACGACAACCTCGAGGACGACACCGACTTCCAGGCGACCATCGACTCCGCCGGCAGGATCGAGCCGCGTGACGCGATGCCCGAGGCGTACCGCAACAACCTGATCCGCCAGATAGCCCAGCACGCGCACTCCGAGATCATCGGCATGCAGCCGGAGGGCAACTGGATCTCGCGGGCGCCGAGCCTGAAGCGCAAGGCGATCCTGATGGCCAAGGTGCAGGACGAGGCCGGCCACGGCCTCTACCTGTACGCCGCGGCGGAGACGCTCGGTGCCGACCGCGCCGACCTGCTGGACATGCTGCACACCGGGAGGCAGAAGTACTCCTCGATCTTCAACTACCCGACGCTCACGTGGGCGGACATGGGGGCGATCGGCTGGCTTGTCGACGGCGCCGCGATCGTCAACCAGGTGCCGTTGTGCCGTTGCTCGTACGGTCCGTACGCCCGCGCCATGGTGCGCGTGTGCAAGGAGGAGTCGTTCCACCAGCGGCAGGGGTTCGAGATCCTGCACACACTGAGCAACGGAACGCCGGCCCAGCACGCGATGGCGCAGGACGCCGTCGACCGTTGGTGGTGGCCGAGCTTGATGATGTTCGGGCCCCCGGACGAGGCCTCGCCCAACACCGAGCGCTCGATGCGGTGGGGCGTGAAGCGGTTCAGCAACGATGAGTTGCGGCAGCGCTTCGTCGACATGACCGTGCCGCAGGCGGAGGCGCTCGGCCTGACGCTGCCCGACCCGGAGCTGCGCTGGAACGCCGAGTCGGAGCACTGGGATTTCGGGGAGATCGACTTCACCGAGCTGTTCGAGGTCATCAAGGGCAACGGGCCGTGCAACGCCCAACGCATGGCGCACCGTCGCCGGGCGCACGACGAGGGAGCCTGGGTGCGGGAGGCGGCCAGCGCCTATGCCGCCAAGCGGGCGGCCGACGACCCCGTCCAGGCGGTGGCGTGACCCAGTCGGCCGGCTCCGACCTCAGCGCCGAGGGCGGCCACGGGGCGGTACCGACGACCGGCGTGCTCGCGACCTCCGGACGACCGGTTCGCGGCTGGCCGCTGTGGGAGGTCTTCGTGCGGCCCCGACGCGGCCTGTCCCACGGCCACGTTGGCAGCCTGCATGCGCCGGACGCCCAGATGGCGCTGCGCAACGCGCGCGACCTCTACTCCCGCCGCCAGGAGGGGGTCTCGATCTGGGTGGTTCCAGCGGGGCAAATCAGCGCGTCGAGCCCGGACGAGAAGGACACGTTCTTCGACCCCGCCGGTGACAAGGTCTACCGCCATCCCACTTTCTACGACGTGCCCGAGGGGGTCGAACACCTGTGAGCGACCGCCACTTCTCGCGAGTTGTCACTGTCAGGTCAGGCCATGACCTGGTCTGACAGTGACAAGTCGGTGGGGGCGTACGCGCTGCGGCTCGGCGACGACGCACTGGTGCTGGCCCAGCGCACCGGGGAGTGGATCGCAGCCGCCCCCGAGCTCGAGGAAGACGTCGCACTCGGCAACATCGCCCTCGACCTGCTCGGGCAGGCGCGTTCGTTGCTCTCGTACGCGGGCGAGACCGACGGCAGTGGGCGCAGCGAGGACGATCTGGCGTACCTGCGCGATGAGCGCGAGTTCGTCAACGCGCAGCTGGTCGAGCTGCCCAACGGCGGCTTCGCGGTCACGATGGCCCGGCTGTTGGTGTTCGCGGCGTACCAGTACGAGCTCTACGACCGGCTCCGCGAGAGCCGCGATGAGACGCTCGCGGCCGTCGCGGCCAAAGCGGTGAAGGAGGTTGCGTACCACCGCGACCACGCGACGCAGTGGGTGCGGCGGCTCGGCGACGGAACCGACGAGTCGCGCCGTCGGATGCAGGCCGGACTGGACACGGTGTGGCCGTACGTCTTTGAGTTGGTCGAGAGCGACGACCTGGTCCGCGACCTCGCCGGCGCCGGGTTAGCGGTCGACCCCGCCGAACTCCAGGGGCCGGTGATGGGGTACGTGTCCGGCGTGATCGACGAGGCGACGCTGGTGGTGCCGCAGACGTCGGTGCGCCACACCGGCGGACGCCGCGGCATCCACACCGAGCACATGGGGTACCTGGTGGCGGAGATGCAGCATCTGGCGCGCTCGCACCCGGGCGCGGTGTGGTGACGTGGTGAGCGCCGTGACGGTCGCCGAGGTCCGCGGCCTCGTCGCCGACGTGCCCGATCCCGAGATCCCCGTGCTGACGATTGCCGACCTCGGCGTGCTCCGCGACATCAGGGTGCACACCGGCGGGCGCATCGAGGTCGACATCACCCCTACGTACTCCGGCTGTCCGGCCATGGACGCCATCCGCACCGACGTTCTGAACCGGCTGCGCGGAGCCGGCTTCGACGACGCCGAGGTACGCCTCGTGCTGGCGCCGGCGTGGACCACCGACGACATGAGCGAAGCCGGCCGGCGCAAGCTGGTCGACTACGGCATCGCACCCCCGACGGGTCGCGCTTCGGTCACAGGTCCGGTGGCCTTGGCGTTGGCCGTGCGCTGCCCGCAGTGCGGGTCGGTCGACACCCGGGAGCTGAGCCGCTTCGGGTCGACCGCCTGCAAGTCGCTGTGGGCGTGCACCACCTGCCGCGAGCCGTTCGACTACTTCAAGGTGCTCTGATGAATCTCTGATGGGCGACTAGTGGCAGGGCACGCCGTCTTCCACCGGCTGCCGGTCGCCGACATCGAGTGGCTCACGGACGACGCCGTCGCGATCACGTTCGACGTGCCGTCGCACCTCGCAGACGACTACGTCTTCGAACCCGGTCAGCACCTGAGCATTCGGGCTCCGCAGCTGGGCGACGACGTGCGTCGCAACTACTCGATCTGCGCGCCGGTGGGGTCCGGGCGGTTGCGTATCGGCGTCAAGCGGCTGCTGGGCGGTGCGTTCTCCGAGTACGCGCTCACCACGCTTGTGAGGGGCGACGAGCTGGAGGTCATGACGCCTAGCGGGCGCTTCACGCCGCGGCTCGACCCGGCGCAGGCCCGGCACTACGCGATGCTGGTCGCCGGTTCGGGCATCACACCGGTGCTGTCGATTGCTGCGAGCGTGCTGGCCGTCGAGCATGCGAGCCGTGTCACCCTGGTGTGCGCCAACCAGCGGGCGGCGAGCGTGATGTTCCTCGAGGAGCTGGCGGACCTCAAGGACCGCTACAGCGACCGCTTCCACCTGATCCATCTGCTGACACAGGAGCCGGCCGAGGTCGAACTCTTCTCGGGACGCCTCGACGGATCACGCCTGGGCCGGATCATCGACGCGCTGTTGCCCGTCGAGCTTGTCGACCAGTGGTATCTGTGCGGTCCGTACGCCATGGTCGTCGATCTGCGCGAGACCTTGGAAGCGCATGGGGTCGACCCCACCCACGTGCACTCGGAACTGTTCCACGTCGAGAGCACGCCGCCGGCGCGGGTGGTCGCCCCGGAGGCCGACGACAGCTTTGCGCCAGCCGTGAGCTTCCTGCTCGACGGCCGTCGCTCGACGGTGCGGGTTCCCCGCGACGGCGTCCCGGTCCTGGAAGCCGCACTCACGGTGCGTGCCGACGCGCCGTACGCCTGCAAGGGCGGTGTCTGTGGCACCTGCCGAGCCAAGGTGCTGGCGGGCACGGTGCGCATGGACACCAACTACGCGCTGGAGCCTGAGGAGCTCGAACATGGATATGTGCTCACGTGCCAGTCGCACCCGACGAGCGACGAGGTGCTGCTCGACTACGACGCCTGAACCGTGCCCCGTGGACCGGCAGTGGGCTAGGCTAGGCCCATGCGGATGCACATCGTGATCGATGACGACCTCGTGACCCGGCTGGACGCCCGTGTCGGCCGGGGTGGGCGCAGCCGGTTCATCGTCGAGGCATTGCGGCGACGTCTGGACGATGAGCGGCGCTGGGACTCACTCCTCGCGGCTGTGGGTTCGGTCGAGGATGGCGGACACGACTGGGACGACGATCCGGGCGCGTGGGTCGCCGCGCAGCGGCGCGGCGACAGCGAGAGGGTCGGCTGAGTGGGTGGGTGTCACGGTCCTCGACACGACGGTTCTGATCGACGTCCTGCGTGGTCGCTCGGTCCAGCACCGGTTGCATCGGATGCGCGAGCAGGCCGATGTTGCGGCGACCAGTGCGATCAACGTCGAGGAAGTCGTACGGGGCCTGCGTCCTGCGGAACACTTTGCGGCGGCGCGACTTCTGGACGGGCTGCTCGTCATCCCCGTGGATCGCGTCGCCGCACAGAGAGCGGGCGCCTGGCGTCGTGACTTCGCGCATCGGGGCACGACCCTGTCGCAAGCAGACTGCCTGATCGCCGCTGCGGCGCTCGCAGCGGGTGGGCGGTTGGCCACCGGCAATCCCCGGCGCTTCCCCATGTCGGGGCTCGACATCGAGCACTGGCCGGTCGGAGCCTGATCCTGCTCGGCGCGCCCAGCGGTCAGCGTCCGGACGGGTATCGGCGCTCTTCATCGCTGTGACGTGATGTCACAACGCTGACAGGTCGGCTGAGTGGCTCGCGAAACGCCCGGCTTGCCAGGCCTTCACAACAGGAACAGGCTGACCGCGAGGGCGGCGCATCGCCGCCGTCAGGTGAGGAGGACGACATGACGACGACACCACCCGGCGCCCCGCTGCGCGACGATGACATGACGACGAGGGGCGGTTCCACCACCGGCCCCGACGCCGACGCCACCGACGCGGACGCCGACGCAACCGATGCCGACGCGGACGCCGACGCAACCGATGCCGACGCCGACAGCAACGACGCCTGAGTCTTGGACGCACTGACCAAGCTCAGTGGCGATGCCCAGACCTTCCGCGAGAAGGTCTGGGCGCACGCCATCCACATCCATCGGTCGGACCCGAGCGAATTCGCAGACCTGCTGAGCTTCGACGACGTGGACAGGCTCCTGATGTCCAGCGGTCTGCGTACGCCGGCGGTTCGCCTAGCCCGGGACGGCACCGTGCTGCCCAGCAGCGCGTACACCCGCAGCTCACGCATCGGCGGTGCACCGGTGACGGGGCTGGTCGACGCGCGCAAGATCCTGGACCTCTTCAACGCCGGCGCGACGGTCATCCTGCAGGGCTTACACCGGTACTGGCCGTCGGCGGCGCGACTCGTGGCAGAGCTGGAGCAGTCGCTCGGCCATCCCTGTCAGGTCAACGCCTACCTGACGCCCGCCGGCGCCCAGGGCTTCGCACGACACTGCGACACCCACGACGTCTTCGTCGTGCAGACGTACGGGGACAAGCAGTGGGAGGTATCGGACGATGGGGGTACGCACCAGGTGTTGATGCAGCCCGGCATGTGCCTGTACCTGCCGACCGGAACGCCGCACTCCGCGCGCGCCCAGGACGACCCCTCGCTGCATGTCACGGTCGGCATCAACCGGATCATGTGGAGCGACGTCCTGGCCCGCGCCGTACGCCAGCTGCTGGCCGCCGGAGCGCTCGACGAACCCCTGCCGGCGGGCTACCACCACGATGCCGGTGCCTTCGGGCGCGCCGTCGAGCAACGCCTCGCGGACCTGCGCGACGGGCTGGCCGACCTGGACGCCGAGCGGCTGGTGGCGGCCGAGACGGCACGCTTCTCGACCTCACGGGGGTCGCTGCTGGACGGCAGCCTGCTCGACCGGGTGCGGGTCGCGACCCTCGACGACGACACCCCGGTACGCCGGCGCGCCGGGTCG
>JACCZI010000250.1 GCA_013696015.1 Nocardioidaceae bacterium | reverse complement strand
GTTCGCTGGCGTTCCGCGCCAAGCGGGGGGGCATCAACGCGGCCGACAGCAACCCGGTGGCCGAGCGCGGTCTCGGCGTCTTCCTCCGCACCCGCGCCGCCTGGCGTGCCCGCCGCCGAGCGAAGACCCGGAGGTAGCATCGACGTGGTGGACGACTCGCCGATGTTCGGCCTCTCGGAGGAGCACCGGTCGATCCGCGCCGCGGTCCGGGCTGTGTGCGATGACAAGGTGGCACCTCACGCCGCCGAGGTGGACGCGGCCAGCGCATTCCCCCAGGCCGCGTACGACGCGTTGCGGGCTGCCGACTTCCATGCGCCCCACATCCCCGAGGAGTACGGCGGTGCGGGGGCGGATGCACTGGCGACGTGTCTTGTGATGGAGGAGGTGGCGCGCGCGTGCGCGTCGTCTTCGCTCATCCCGGGCGTCAACAAGCTCGGCACGATGCCGTTGCTGCTCAGCGGGTCGGAGCGGCTGAAGAAGGCGTACCTCCCCCCGGTCGCCCGCGGTGGCGCGATGTTCTCGTACTGCCTATCGGAGCCCGACGCCGGCAGCGACGCCGCGGCGATGGCGACCCGGGCTCGTCGCGACGGCGACACGTACGTGCTCGACGGCGTCAAGCGGTGGATCACCAACGCCGGGGTCTCGGACTACTACACGGTCTTCGCCGTTACCGACCCGACCTCGGACGGCAACGCCATCTCGGCCTTTGTGGTGGAGCGGTCCGATCCCGGAGTGTCGTTCGGCGCGCCCGAACGCAAGCTCGGCATCAAAGGCTCGCCGACCCGCGAGGTCTATCTCGACAGCGTACGCATCCCGGCTGACCGGCTGGTCGGCGCCGAAGGTGAGGGGTTCCGCATCGCGATGCGCACACTCGACCACACCCGGGTCACGGTCGCCGCCCAGGCGGTCGGCATCGCGCAAGGGGCGCTCGACTTCGCGCTCGGTTACGTCCAGGAGCGCCACCAGTTCGGTCGCCCGGTCGCAGACTTCCAGGGGCTGCAGTTCATGCTCGCCGACATGGGGATGCGCGTCGAGGCGGCCCGGCAGCTGACGTACGCCGCGGCCGGCCGGTCCGAGCGGGACGACGACGACCTGACGTTCTTCGGTGCCGCCGCAAAGGCGTTCGCGTCCGACACCGCGATGGCGGTGACGACCGACGCCGTGCAGCTGCTCGGGGGGTACGGCTACACCCGTGACTACCCGGTCGAGCGGATGATGCGCGACGCGAAGATCACCCAGATCTACGAGGGCACGAACCAGGTACAGCGCCTGGTGATGGCCCGGCAGCTGCTGGCCGGGGTGCAGAGCGAGCTGTGATCGCCAGCGTTGCTGCTGTCTGCTAGGGCGTCCGTCGCCCGACGGCGGACCCCAGCGACTCCCGATCCCTGGCCCGTCGCCACAATGCGAGGCCGGCGCCCGCCACCACCAGCGTCAGAGCGGCTCCCAGCACCGTGGCCGCCCCCAGGTCGATGATGCTGCGGGTCAACCATCCCTGGACCGACACGGCTGCTGTCACCACCGGGTCTTCGGTGGTGGTTCCCGCCAGCACGCGCAGCTCGAACCAGCCGTACCAGGCGACGTACCCGCCGGCGACGAGCAGCAGCACTCCGCTGAGCCGGCTGATGGCCGGAACGGCGCGTCGCACCACTGCGGTCACACCCGTGCCGGCGACTGCGACAGCGACCGCCAGCACGAGAACGACGACTCCCATCCCGAGGGCGTACGCGACGAACGAACCGACGACTCCGGTCGCCCGCCCGGAGCTCAGGGCACCTGATGTGACGGCCAGGAACGGGGCAACCGTGCAGGACAGGGAGACCAGCGCGAACGTGATCCCGTATCCGACCTGCGACGACCAGGCTCGGGTCGGGCCAGCGCCGGGCGTTGGGAGGCCCGGCAGCCCGAGCGGGCGCCCACTTAGCAGCCATCCACCGGCGACGACCAGCAGCACACCGACGACGATGGTGACCATTGGCAGGTATCTCTCGATGGACAGGGCCAGCGGTGCAACCAGCGCGCCGAAGATCCCGAAGACGGCGACGAACCCGAGGGTCATGCCGAGACTGAACCGGCCCGCCCGCGCCAGGCCCGCAACCAGGCCACCCTGGCGCTTGGTGTCCGGAGGCGTTGCCACCAACATCATGAGGTACGCCGGAAGCAGGGCGAACCCGCAGGGGTTGAAGGCGGCGACTGCGCCGGCCACCAGCGCCAGTGCCAGCGTCCCGGTGGTCACCGCCGTGGCTCAGCCGGCCACAAGCTCGTCAGCGACATCACGCAGCTGCTCGGCATCGAGCCCACCCGCATACAGCTCGGCAGCACCGTCACCGTCGATGAAGACGAAGGCGGGTTGGGCGACGACGCCGAAGCGCTGCCACAGCTGCCCGTCGAGATCGGCGACGTGCTCGAAGCCAGAGGTGCCGGTCTCCGCCACGAACGCCTGCATGTCCGAGACCGGGCCTAGGCCGGCGATCCCGAGAAAGGTCACCCGACCCTCGAACTCGGCGGCGACGGCCGTCACATCGGGAGCCTCCGCCCGGCACACCGTGCACCACGGCGCCCAGAACCACAGCACGACCGGCCTTCCCGACAGTGACGTGGCTTCGAACGGCGCGCCGTCCAACGTCGTAGCGGTGAAGCCGAGGGGCGCGTCACTTGCGGCATCACCGGCAGGCTGGTAGTCGGAGGTGCTCAGCTGCTCGCTCGAGCCACACGCGGTGACGACCAGTGCCAGAGCGGTCACCACGGTAGCCACCGTGAGCAGGCCGCTACGACGCTGACTCCGGGCTGGGTGCACGACACGATCCTGTCACGCCGGCCAAACCGCCTGCCGTCCCTACGGACGACAGGGTGACTACCTCGGCAGGCCGTCAGGGGTGCACAGGTCGCGGCTGATGTCGTCGGCGCGGTCCTCCGCGATCAGGTCGAAGACCTGGGGCGCACGGTCGGGGTCCCAGTGCACGGCGAGGTCGGCGATCGGGACCGTGCAGGTTCGTCCGTCGCCCCCGGTGACATGACCCAGTGCCCAGGCGAAGCGCAGCAACGACAGCGGGCCGACGTTGTCGCCGATGCGCAGCGACGAGGCGCCCGCGTCGGACAGGTTGAAGTAGCGGACCGGGTTGAGCACGCTCCACGGCGACGCCGCCTTGTCTGCGATCGCCGCGACGACGGCGCGCTGGTTCTGCACCCGCTGGATGTCGGAGGTGGCGAACGTCTGGCGCGTTCGGGCGAACCCGAGCGCCTGGATGCCGCCGACCTCCTGGCAGCCCTTCGCGAGAGCCGTGTCACCGGTCAGTCCGGCCTTGGGGTCGGTGATCGCCTCGTCGGCGCAGATGTCGACACCCCCGACGGCATCGACGACGTTGACGAAGCCGCCGAACCCGATCTCGATGTAGTCGTCCACGCGGATGCCGGTGTTCTGCTCGATCGTCTCCACCAGCAAGGGCGGCCCCTCGAAGGCGAATGCCGCGTTGATCTTGGTCGTGCCGTACCCCGGCACCTCGACCAGTGAGTCCCTCGGGATCGACAGCAGCAGGGGAGCACCGTCGCCGGTGTGCAGCAGCATGATCGTGTCGGTGCGTCCGGCGCCCTCGCCGCCGCCGGTCGAGAGATTCTGGCGCTGGTCCTCGGTGAGACCTTCACGGCTGTCGGAGCCGACGATGAGGTACGTCGTGCCCGGCTGGTCGGGGGGCCGGTCGCCGGCTGGTTCGGCGTCGACCTTGGCGATCTTCGACCACGCCCAGATTGGGACGGCGACCAGGAACACCAGCCATAACGCCAGCAGCCCGAGGATGATGCGCAGCCACCACCGCCTCCGCTTCGGTCGCCGGGACACCGGCGGTGGGGTAGCGCGGGCACCGGACGGTGGTGGCAGGTTCGGCGGCGGCAGTGGTGGTGGGCGCGCCTGCTGGAGAGGGGCCGCCGGCACAGGCTCGCGGCGGGTGGCGTCGGCGCGCGGCGAGCGCTGTTGTTCCGACGGCAGGAACGATGTCTGCTCGGGGTCCACCGGCGGTTGCTGACCCGGCGGCTGCCGATCCGGACGGGGGATGGCCTGCGTCGCCTCTGGGTCCGCCTCGCGGTCCGGCCCGAGGTCCGGTGTCGCGTCCTGTTGCCGCTCAGCCGGCCGCTGACCGCCGTACAACCAGCTGTACGGCTCCGATCGGTCGTCGTGCGGCGGCCGGTCCGCCGGTGGTCGCTCGGCCATGCCCCCAGGGTAGGCGGCATCCGGCGCGGCGTAACCACAGGGACGGATGTGACACCAGATACTGGCGGGGTTTACCTCGCTCCTCCCGAAGGGACCCGATGGCGCTCGTCAGCTCGAGACTGCCTGGTGACACCCGTCTGCGCGCGGGCGTCGACAGCGCGCGCGTCCGGCTCCGCCGGTCGGTGGCGCTGCTGCTGATGACGCTGGTCCTGCCCGGTTCTGCGCAGCTGGTGGCGGGCCACAAACGCCTCGGTCATCTGGTGGTCCGGATCTGGGTGGGTCTGCTCGGCGTGGCCGGGCTGTTCACCCTCCTGGCCATTGCCCGCCGATCCCTGCTTCTGACCCTGGTCACCGACCCGACCGTGCTGCTGATTCTCCGGCTGCTGCTCATCGTCTTGGCACTGTGCTGGGTGGCGCTGTTCTGCGACGCCTGGCGTCTCGGCGACCCCCTCGGTCTGCCGCAGGGACACCGGCTGGCCATGGTGGGCGTCAACGGCGCGTTGTGCGTGGTGACCGGTGGGGCGCTGCTCTTCTCCGCGCACATCGTCGCGGTGCAACGCGACTTCATCCAGACCGTCTTCACCAGTGGCGTCACCACCGATCCGTACGAGGGGCGTCACAACGTGCTGCTCCTCGGCGGCGACTCGGGGACCGAACGCTGGGGCATGCGACCGGACTCGATCACGGTGGCGAGCATCGACGAGGACACCGGCAAGACCGTGCTTTTCGGGTTGCCCCGCAACATGGAGAATGTGCCGTTCTCGGACGGAACGCCGATGGCTGAGCGGTTCCCGGAGGGATTCGACTGCAAGGAGTGCTACCTCAACGGCGTCTACACCTGGGCGATCGACCATCCCGAGCTGTTCCCGGGCGAACGCGACCCCGGCGTCACCGCGACCAAGCAGGCCGTCGAGGCCATCACCGGCCTACCGATCGGCTACTACGCGATGGTCAACCTGCGGGGGTTCCAGGAGCTGGTCGACGCGGTGGGAGGCGTCACGATCAACGTGCCGGAGGACATCCCGATCGGCGGCATCGGTGGCGCGATCACCGGTTCCATACCGGCAGGGGAGCGCAAGCTCGACGGCTACCAGACGCTGTGGTTCGCCCGCAGCCGGGTGGCCGACGACGACTACTCGCGGATGGCCCGGCAGAAGTGCGTGATGAGTGCCATGCTGCAACAGCTCAGCCCGCGCGCCGTCGTCACGCGGATGCAGGACATCGCCGACGCCAGTAAGAGCCTGCTGAGCACTGACCTGCCTGCCTCCGAGCTGGACACGTTCATCGACCTGGCGCTCAAGGCGCGGTCACAACCGGTGGCGACCGTGTCGTTCGTACCGCCGACGATCCAGACGTACGACCCTGACTTCACGCTGATCCACTCAATGGTTGCGGACGCTGTCGCGAAGTCCGAGGGCGCCACAGGTGATGGGGCGGGTGGACGCAAACCGAAGGGCGCCAAGGCCGCCAACGGCACCGACGACCTGGCCCGCGCCTGCTGAGCCGCGTGAGACGGATCTCGACCGGTAGAGTCCGGATGCCTCGCTTCACATGGCTGAGGGGCGCTTCCAACGGGTTCGAACCCATGGGAAGTGCCCCTATCCCAGGTGAACATGGTACCGGGACACCCACCGGAAGGGGCGGCGATGAGCGAGGGGCCGCAGGTCGCCGCCGTCGTCGTGACCTGGAACCGGCGCGACCTGCTGGCCGAGTCGCTGGAGGCGATACGCGGTGCGACCCGCCCACCGGATGCGGTCGTGGTGGTCGACAACGCCTCGACCGACGGCACCCCCGAGGTCGTGGCGAACCGGTTCCCCGAGGTCGACCTGGTCCGGCTGCCGATCAACCTCGGCGGCGCCGGGGGCTTCGCGGCCGGCATCGAGCGGGCCCTCGAGCGACACCGCCCCGACCTGATCTGGCTCCTCGACGACGACACCGTCCCCCGGCCGGGGGCACTGGCAGCGCTGCTGTCGACCCGCAGCCGCTACCCGGGGCACCCCCCGCCGGCCGTATTGGCGAGCCGGGTGGTGTGGACCGACGGACGGGACCACCCGATGAACACCCCACGCCGCAAGCTCGGCGCGCGCCGCGACGAGATCCGGCGGGCGGGGCAGGTCGGTGCCGTCTCGATCCGTTCCGCCTCGTTCGTGTCGATCGCGCTCGACGCGGGCGCCGTGCGGGAACGCGGCCTGCCGGTCGCGGACTACTTCCTCTGGAACGACGACTTCGAGTACACCACCCGCCTGCTGCGCGGCCGGGTCGGGCTGCTGTGCCCCGACAGCGTGGTCGTGCACAAGACACGCACCTTCGGCGCCACCGACACCGACCCGGGGGAGCGGTTCTGGTACGAGGTGCGCAACAAGGTGTGGCTGTTCACCCGCAGCCCCGGACTGAACCCGCTGGAGCGGGTGATCTACCTCGGCTCGACCCTGCGCAGGTGGGCTGTCACGTTCGCTGCCTCGTCGGACCGTACGACGTTGCGCCGGGCACTTGGCCGCGGGCTCGTCGCCGGTGTCCGCCGAGGGCCGCGCGCCACCGCCGACGTGCTGGCAGCCGTACCCGCCGCCCCGAACCCCGGTCGGCCAGGTCATGGCTGAGCGGGTGCCGTTCTCGCTGCTGCTGCCGGTGTACGGCCGGGACCGGCCGGACTTCCTGCGCCGGGCGTTCACGAGCACCGTGACCGACCAGACCCGCCGGCCGGACGACGTGGTGATCGTCCAGGACGGCCCCGTGCCGGACGAGCTGGCGACGACGCTCCAGGAGCTGTCCGACACCAGCCCGGTGGCCGTCAACCTGGTACGCCTCGCGGACAACACCGGCCTGGGACCCGCGTTGGACACCGGGCTGGCCGCCTGCGCGCACGACGTCGTGGCGCGGATGGATGCCGACGACGTGTCGGTACCGCAGCGCTTCGAGGTGCAGCTGCCGCTGGTCGAACGGGGCGCCGACATCGTGGGATCGGCGCTGATGGAGTTCGTCGACGACATCGAGCACGTCGTGCTGACCCGGATCCCACCGCTGGACCCGGCGTGGATCCGCTCCGCCGCCCGGTTCCGCGACCCGTTCAACCACCCGACAATCGTCTACCGGCGTTCGGTGGTGCAGGCCGTCGGTGGCTACCAGGGACTGCCCCTGATGGAGGACTACCTGTTGTTCGCCCGGATGCTGGCACACGGCGCCGAGCCGGCCAACGTCGCCGAGCCGCTCGTCTACTACCGCGTGGGCGCCGGAGCGTACGCCCGTCGAGGCGGTCGGGCGCTGCTGCGCTCGGAGCTCGCCCTGCAGCGGCGCTTCCTGGAGCTCGGCATCACCACTCGACGGCAGTACTGGCGCAACGTCACGGTGCGAGGTGGCTATCGGCTGGTGCCCGAGCCGGTCCGGCGGGTGGCGTACCGGCGGCTCATCGCACGCCGCGGCATCCCCGCGTCGCGGGACAGGTAACGGCGACCGCCTCGATACAATGGGCTGTCCTCAAC
>JACCZI010000234.1 GCA_013696015.1 Nocardioidaceae bacterium | reverse complement strand
CGGTTGGTGTCGGAGTACCACGGGTCGGTGCCGGCGACGAAGTAGGCGGAGTCGAGGATCAGCGTGCGCAGCCGCTCCGGGTGGCGCACCGCGAACGTCTGGCTGAAGAACGTGCCGTACGAGTCGCCGTACAGGTCGACCTGGTCGATGCCGAGGTGGTTGAGCACCGACACCAGGTCTCGGGCGGCGAACGCGGACCCGTACACGTCGGAGCTGTTGCCGAGCTGTCGCCCGCAGCGCCCCACCGCGCGGACGTAGCTGCCTTGGTACGACTGGAGCTGCCGGCACCGGATCGGCTCGGACTTGCCCGTGCCACGGTTGTCGACCAACAGCAGCTGCCGGCGGTCGAGCAGCGGCCCGAACAGGTCGCGGTAGTAGGCGCGGCTGCCGGTCATCGAATACCCGGGCCCACCCTCGACCGCGACGATGGTGCCGAGCAGCGGCCGCTGGTGCATGCGGCGGGGGTAGAGCTCGTAGGCGATGCGGATCTCACGGCTGCGCGGCGTGCGGCGGTCCAGGGCGACCCGGATGTGCCCGCAACGGGCACGCGGGGCGAAGTTGCACCCGTGTCCGACGCCCGCGTGGCGCTGCGCAGTCTGCCGGTCACGGTCGCGCAGCGGGTCGGTGGCGCGTCCCGAAGCAGGTGTTGCACCGAGGGCAGATGAGAGCAGCGCGGTGGCAACGAGCGCGGTCGCCAGCCGACTACGCATGCCGCCTTCCGGTTGCTGGACCCGTACGCCTGGTGACTCTTTGGCCAGTGTGTGGTTGCTGGAACCAAACGGCCTGCTAGGGGCTCTACTGGAGTACGAGGTCAGAGAGGCGAGAGAGAACCGGGACAGCGTCGTACCCGCGACGCCCTGATACACGCGGCACGGGAACTGATGGCTCGCGGCGTGACCCCGGGTGTCGAGGACGCGGCTGCTGCGGCGTCGGTCTCACGGACGACGGCCTACAGGTACTTCCCGAGCCAACGAGCCCTGCTGGTGGCAGCCCATCCGGAGACAGGTGCGCGTTCTCTGCTTCCCGCAGACCCCCCCGAGGAGGTCGAGGCACGCTTGGCCGCGGTGGTGAAGCAGTTCGCCCGTCTCATCCTGAACACCGAATCTCAGCAACGAACGATGTTGCGCCTCTCCCTCGAGAGCAGTGATGCGGCCTCGCGCACTGCGCTTCCGCTGCGTCAGGGCCGAGCGATCGCATGGATCAGCGAAGCCCTCGCACCGCTGCGGGAGCAGCTGACCGAACCGGAGCTGCACCGGCTCGTCCTGGCCATCCGCAGCGCCATCGGGATCGAGGCGCTCGTGTGGCTCACCGACGTCGCGGGGCTATCGCGGGAGGACGCGGCAGAGCTCATGGCATGGTCGGCGCAAGCGCTCCTGCATTCCGCTCTAACGAGTCCGCCGCCATCGGTCGGCTGAGCAACCGCGCGACTTGTGCAATTGGCGGGAATCTGACATGCCTCGAGCTCATCCGCGTCATCTTCCCACCAGTTCCGCGCGCCGACGCGACCTCAGTGTCGGGGCGTGCGGGCGCCGGCCCCAGCCGCTGGCCCTTCCCGCCCTCACCCAGCGGAGGTCGGGATGGGCGTGGCAGAATCCAGAGGTGAGCACGGCAGCTCGCTCGACGCCGACAGGTACGCGTATGAAGGTGAAAGTACGCGGCCAGCGTCGTACCGTCTGGGGTATGCATTCTGGGAGGGTGATCGCGACCGGCTGGCAGCAGTCCAGCCGGCGGCGTCGCGTCCTCCTCGAGCTCGTCCTGCTCGCGGTGCTGTACCTGGGGTACTCGATGGGACGGGCCTGGGTCGCGAGTGAGCCCGCTGCCGCGGTCGAGCGTGGTCGCCAGCTGCTGCACTGGGAGCAGCTGATGGGGCTTGACTTCGAGCCCGTGCTCAACCAGGCCGTCACGGCCGTCGTGCCGGTCGCCGTCCTCTCCTGTTTGATCTACGCGACTCTCCACTACGTGCTCACGCCTGCGGCGCTGATGTGGATGTTCCGCCGACGGCCGCTCGAGTACGGCAGGGCGCGCAGCAGCCTCGTTCTTGCCACAGCCGCCGGACTCATCGTCTTCGCCCTGGCTCCGGTGGCTCCACCGCGACTGCTGCCGGGCGGCGACTTCATCGACACGATGGCGCACTACGCCAGCTATGGCTGGTGGAGCGATGCCGGCAGTGCCGTGCGCGGTATGCAGGGCCTGACCAACGAGTACGCCGCGCTGCCGAGCCTGCACATGGGATGGGCGGTTTGGGTGGCGCTGGTGGTGTGGCGCGCCACGACTTCACGCCGGTTGCGGGCACTCGCGGTGGCGTACCCGCTGCTCATCTCCGCGGTGGTCATCGTTACCGGGAACCACTACCTCGTTGACGTGGCGGCGGGCGCGGTCTTGATGCTCGCCAGCGACGCCCTGGTCACCCTTGCCTCCCAGGCACTGCAGCGGCGCCGTGCCGCCGTGGCTGCGGCGGCTCCCACGCAGCCCGGGC
>JACCZI010000225.1 GCA_013696015.1 Nocardioidaceae bacterium | reverse complement strand
GGCCTTGCGTGCACCGTCGCGCGGCCCCTGCCAGTGTCTCTGCCAAGCGCCTCCGCACCGGTGCCGGGGCGCCGCCCGAGCCGTGCCGGTGTGGCGGCCACGGGCGGCTGCCGTAAGGTGACGCGAGGCCAGCGCCCCGCTCGGCCCAGCGGCGGGCTTCCCCGGTCTTGCCGCTGCGACCACCAGGACCGTCGCGCCGGCCCGGCTGGGTAGCGACGACACGACACGCGAGGAGTACGGCATGGCGGAGACGTGGAGCGGTGAGTTCTACTGCGTCAAGTGCAAGGAGAAGCGCGAGGCCTCCGGTGAGGTGCGTGTCAACGACAAGGGGACGCGCATGGCTAAGGCGACGTGCCCGGTCTGCGGCACGAATCTCAACCGGATCCTCGGCAGGGTCTGAGCGTCACCCTGACGCTTGGCGGGGCGACGTACGCCCGGCGCCCCGCCGTGGGCCGTTCCGGACATACCCGCAGCCGAAGCCGCGGGCAGTGACAATGGGACCATGACGCCCAACGAAGCGGACCGCGGGAGCCCCCGCCAGGAGTCCGTGCTGCCCCGCCGGGCCGTGGCGCGCACGGCTCGGCTGGCATCGTTGCCGCTAGGACTGGCCGGGCGAGCCACCATCGGGTTCGGCAAGCGCCTGGCGGGGGTGCCCTCCGAGACGGTGCTCACCGAGGTCCAGTTGCGCACCGCGGAGCAGATCTTCAAGGTCCTGGGCGAGCTCAAGGGCGGCGCGATGAAGTTCGGCCAGGCCATGAGCGTCTTCGAGTCGGCGTTGCCCGAGGAGTTCGCCGCTCCGTACCGCGCGACCCTGACCAGGCTGCAGGACTCCGCGCCGCCCATGGACCCGGTCACCGTCCACGGCGTGCTGGCCCGTGAGTTTGGACCTCGATGGCGCTCCCGGTTCACCTCGTTCGACGACAACCCCACAGCCGCCGCCTCGATCGGCCAGGTGCACCGGGCGCGCTGGCACGACGGCCGCGAGGTTGCCGTCAAGGTCCAGTACCCGGGTGCGGGCGAGGCGCTGGACGCCGACCTGCGCCAGATCTCGCGCGCCGCACGGCTGCTGGGGCAGCTGCTGCCCGGCACTGACATCAAGCCGCTCGTCGAGGAGCTGCGCGACCGGGTTGTCGAGGAGCTCGACTACCGGCTCGAGGCGCAGGCGCAGGCGGCCTTCGCGGCCGAGTACGCCGAAGACCCCGACATCGTGGTGCCCGACGTCGTTGACGTCACCGACAACGTGCTGGTCTCGAGCTGGCTCGACAGCGTCTCGTCGCTGTCGCGGCTCATCGCCGAGGGCACGCAGCACGAGAGGGACACGTACGGGCTGACCTACGTCCGGTTCCTGTTCAGCGGCCCGGAGCGGACCGGCATGCTCCACGCCGACCCGCACCCGGGCAACTTCCGCGTGCTCGCCGACAAACGCTTGGGGGTCGTCGACTACGGTGCCGTCGCCCGTCTGCCCGAGCGGTCGTTGCCGTCACCCATCGGCCGGCTCTTGCGGCGCGCCGTCGACGACGACTGGGCCGCCGTGACGCAGGGGCTGCGCGACGAGGGCTTCATCAAGCCCGGCATCGACCTGGAGGTGGACGTGCTGCGTGAGTACCTGACGCCGTTCGTCGAGCCGGCCCAGGTCGAGCGCTTCCGCTTCACCCGGGAGTGGATGCGCGCTCAGGTGGCGCGGATCAACAACCCACGGGGTCCGGCCTTCGCCGCCGCGATCAAGCTCAACCTGCCGCCGTCGTACCTGCTGATTCACCGGGTGTGGCTGGGCGGGATCGGCGTGCTCGCGCAGCTGGAGGCGCAGGCGCCCTTCCGCGCGGTCCTCGAGGAGTCGCTGCCGGGATTTGCCGAGAACTGATCCGCCGTGCGGCGACCGGTCCGGAAGGCTGACCAGAGATCGGCCGTCGCTACAGTGGCTCGTCTTCAGGGCTGTCTTCCGGCCTACGTATGGGGCTGAGCAGAGGAGTCTGTGGTGGGGTCGGCGCTGGACTCTCAGCAGCGGGTCTTCCTCCATGTGGGTGCGCCAAAGACGGGGACGACGTTCGTTCAGAGCGTGCTGTTCCGCTACCGCAACGAGCTGGCGGCGCAGGGCCTGTCGTACCCCGCCGAGCGCTACGACGACCACTTCTTCGCCGCTGTCGACCTGCAGGACCTCGACTTCTCCGGCGAGGCTCGCCCCGAGGCGACCGGGACCTGGGAGCAGGTCGCGGCCCGCGTTCGTTCGTGGCCGGGCACCAGCGTGGTCTCCCACGACGTCTTCGCTGGCGCGGCCGAAGGGCATGTCGAGGCCGCCGTCGCGGACCTGGCACCGGCCGAGGTCCACGTCATCTTCACCGCCAGAGACCTCGCCCGCCAGCTACCGTCACACTGGCAGGAGGACGTCAAGCACGGCCAGACCGGCACCTTCAGCGACTGGTACGCAGGCGTGGCGCGCCATGACGACAGCGACTGGCAGCTGCGCTGGTTCTAGCGGGTCGAGGACATTCCGGACGTGCTGCGGCGCTGGAGCGCCGGGGTGACCGCCGACCGCATCCACCTCGTGACCGTGCCATCAGGGGGTGAGCCCGACCTGCTGTGGCGCCGGTTCGCGGCTGTGGTGGGCATCGAGCCCGACACTGTCGACGCCTCGGCGGTCCGACAGCCGAACACCGGGCTCGGTGTCGCGGAGGTAGAGCTGGTGCGTCGGCTCAACATGCGGCGCGACGACACGCTGACCCAGGCGGCGTACGAGCACGCCGTCAAGGGCCTGCTGGTGCACGAGACCCTGTCGGGCAACAACCCCGGGTCGCGTCGATTCGGGTTGCCGGAGGCGTTGTACCCCGAGGTCATGGCGTGCTCTCAGGCCTGGGTCGACAACCTCGGCGTGGCCGGCTACGACGTGGTCGGCGACCTGGCCGACCTGGTGCCGGCACTGCCGCAGTCACACGCCGCCCACCCCGACTCGGCCACTGACGCCGAGGTTGCCGAGGTCGCGGTCCGCGCGCTGGATGCACTCACGCTGCGGGCACACACCGACGAACACCTGCTGTCAGCGGCGACGCAGGAGTCGGAGCGGGTGCGCGGTCAGGTCGAGGAGCTGTCCGGGCGGCTGCGCGAGCATCAGGAGCTGCCGCACTGGGAACGTGTCAAGCGCACGGTCGTCGAGATCGGACGCACCAACCCTGGCGTCGGGCGTGCCCTCGGCGCCTACCGCCGGGTGCGCGGGCGTTGACCTGCCACGCCACCCCGGACTTGTCACTGCCAAAGCAGGCTTCGACCTGATCTGGCAGTGAC
>JACCZI010000214.1 GCA_013696015.1 Nocardioidaceae bacterium | reverse complement strand
CGGCCTACGCCCGGGGGCCTGTGGGCGCCCGACCGCCGCCGACTGCTCGGGGCTCGATCAGCTCACCGCGACGATGGGCAGCCGCAGCGCGGCGGGCGCATCGACGGGAACGACCGCGTTCTTCGGTTCTACCGGCCTGATGCGCCGATAGGCCCGCCCGAGTGGGGGGCGCGGATCGGTCTCGCCCCGGTTTGGCCACAGGGCCATGGCTCTCTCGGCCTGCGCGGTGATCGTGAGCGAGGGGTTCACCCCGAGGTTCGCCGAGATCGCCGAGCCGTCGACGACGTGCAGCCCCGGGTGGCCGTACACCCGCTGGTAGGCGTCGATAACGCCGGTGCGCGGCGAGTCGCCGATCGTCGCGCCACCGATAAAGTGCGCGGTCATCGGCACGTTGAACTGCTCACCCACGTTGCCGCCCGGCGTGCCGCCGATGATCCGCGCCATCCGGCGCACCGCGTCGTTCGCCTGCGGGATCCAGGTGGGGTTCGGTGCACCATGTCCTTGCCGCGAGGTGAGCCACCGTCGCCCGGTCAGCGGGTCCCGCTTGGTGTACGTCGTGATCGAGTTGTCCAGCGACTGCATCACGAGCGCGATCACCGTGCGTTCCGACCAGTGCTTCAGGTTGTAGAGCGACCGGACGTCGCGGCGCTGCCGCCACAGCTCGCCCAGCCAGGTCCGCCAGCGTGGTGCCGGCCCGTCGCCGTCGGTGAGCACGGTCTGCAACAGGGCCATCAGGTTCGAGCCGCTGCCGTAGCGCACCGGCTCGACGTGGGTGTGCTCGTCCGGGTGGAATGACGACGTGATGGCCACCCCCCTGCTGAAGTCCACAGTCGGCCCCCTCGCGACGGCGCCGAGCAGCGACTCGGAGTTGGTCCGGGTGAGCACCCCGAGCCGCTCCGACAGGTTCGGCAGCTCGCCCTCGTCGCGCATCCGGTGCAGCAGCCGTTGGGTGCCGAGGGCACCGGCCGCCAGCAACACCTGTTCAGCACGAAACCGCCGCCGCCCCCCTCGAAGCCGGTCGGTGCGTCGGGTGTCGACGGCATAGCCGCCGTCCGGGAGCGGCCGCACAGTGGTGACCGTGGTCAACGGGTGCACCTGCGCCCCGGCCGCCTCGGCCAGGTGCAGGTAGTTCTTGACCAGGGTGTTCTTCGCGTTGTGCCGGCAGCCGGTCATGCATTCGCCGCACTCGATGCAACCGCGCCGCGCGGGCCCCGCTCCTCCGAAGTACGGGTCGTCAACGGCCTGACCGGGCATTCCGAAGAACACCCCCACCGGCGTCGCGCGGAAGGTGTCGCTGACGCCCATCTCGGCGGCCACCTGGGCCATCACACCGTCGCTGGGCGAGAACCCCGGGTACGTCACGACGCCGAGCATGCGCTTGGCCTGGTCGAAGTACGGCGCGAGCTCGGCTCGCCAGTCGGTGATGTGCCCCCACTGCGAGTCGCTGTAGAAGGGACCGAGCGGCTCGTAGAGCACGTTGGCGTACACGAGTGACCCACCTCCGACACCGGCGCCTGACAGGATCAGACAGTCCCGCAGCACGTTGATGCGCTGGATGCCGTAGCACCCCAGCCGAGGCGCGAACAGGAACGTCCGCAGGGCGAACGACGTCGTCGGCAGGGTCTCGTCCTCGAACCGAGCGCCCGCCTCCAGCACGCCGACGTTGTACCCCTTCTCGACGAGCCGCAGGGCCGCCACGCTGCCGCCGAAGCCTGACCCGATCACAAGCACGTCGTAGTCGTACGTCACGGCCGGCGCACCCTTTTCAGCAGGCGGAGCGAGCGCGTGAACAACCTGGCGTACGCCTCGTCCGACAGGCCGACCGGCGCCACCCGCACCCGCGAGCTGGCGACGGCCTGCAGGTCGGTGTACCGATGGATCCCCTCCGGGCCCTGCCGCCGGCCGAGGCCGGACTCGCGCATGCCACCCATCGGGCTGTCGATGCTGGCGAAGGACGGGACGTACCCCTCGTTGATGTTGACGGTGCCGCAGCGGATCTGCGTTGCGAGGCGTCGACCACGGGAGACGTCGCGGGTGTAGATGCTGGCGTTGAGGCCGTAGCCGCCCTCGTTGGCGCGTGCAACCGCGTCCGCCTCGGTGGTGAACCGGTAGAGCGAGACGACCGGCCCGAACGACTCGTCGGCGAAGATGCTCATGCCGGGGCGCACACCCTCGAGCACCGTTGGCTCGAAGAACAGCGGCCCGATGCCGGGGCGCGGCCGACCGCCGATCAGCACGCGGGCGCCCTTGGCCACTGCCTCGTCGACGTGGGCGGTGACCTTCGCGAGCTGTGCGGCAGACACCATGCAGCCCATGTCGGTCTCGAAGCTGCGGTCGGCGGCCAACCGCATGCTTTCGATACGCCGGAGGAACGCTGCGACGAAGGCGTCATAGATGTCGTCGGCGACGTACATCCGCTCCGTCGACACACACATCTGGCCGGCGGAGGAGAAGCAGGCGCGGACGGCGCCCTCGGCGGCGCGACCGATCGCGGCGTCACGCAGCACCAACATCGGGTTCTTGCCGCCCAGCTCCAGTGAGCAGCCGACCAGGCGCCGTGCCGCCTGCGCCCCGACGGCCCGCCCGGTTGTGGTCGACCCCGTGAAGCAAAGATAGTCCGCGGCGTCGATCAGGGCGGTGCCGACCACTGGACCGGGACCTGACACCACCTGCCACAGGTCGTCCGGCAGACCGGCCTCACGGAGCAGCTCGGCCCCCGACAGGGCCGTCAGCATGGTCAGGGTGTCCGGCTTGCTGACGACGGCGTTCCCGGAGACCAGGGCCGGCAGCCCGTCGGACAACGCCATCGTGAACGGGTAGTTCCAGGGCGAGATGATGCCGACGACGCCCTTGGGCGCCCGGTTGACCCGGACCTGCGTCAGGCCCGGGAACGCTCCGAGCCGCGGCGCGCCGCGCAGGTGACGCTGCGCGGTCAACCCGTAGTAGCGCGCGGTCATCGCGACGTGGGCGACCTCTTCGAAGGCATGCTTGCGCGCCTTGCCCGACTCCGCCTGGATCAGGTCCATGATCTCGGCCTGTCGGTCGAGCACCAGGTCGTGCAGGGCCAACAACACCCGGGCGCGGTGCCGTACCTCGGTCTCTGCCCACGCCCGCTGCGCGCGCCGGCCCCGGTCGCATACGGCCGCAACATCGGCGGCGGTGGAGACGGGGACCTCGGCGAGCGGTTGCCCGGTGAAGGGCGCTGTGGTCCGGAACGTCTCGCCGCTCGTCGCGGCCGCCACTCCGCCGAGCAGACCGCGGACGCGCCTCGGGTCGAGCGCGTACGACGCACCCGGGTCCAGCATGGGATCGGCGGGACCGGTGGTGGACTCGGGCCGCACGCTCACGCGGCCAGGGTAATCGACCAGCCTCAGCCCCCGACCATCCGCGGGTTCCCGCCCGACGATCCGCGGGTTCCCGCCCGACGATCCGCGGCGTATTGCCCTGCGACCTGTAGCTTCCAATGGCTGCGGGTCACTTCCAATGAGTTCGAACCCATTGGAAGTGACCCTTTACCATGTGAACATGGGAAAGCGACCAGGAAGGCGACGTGTGCGGTCAGCTGACAGTGAG
>JACCZI010000211.1 GCA_013696015.1 Nocardioidaceae bacterium | reverse complement strand
GCCGGACGAGGTGCGTGAGGCCGCCGCCGGGCTCGGTTATGGCAGCCTGCGGATGCTCGTCCGGATCGAGCTGCCGCTGGCGTTGCCGGTGGTCCTGGCCGGCCTGCGGGTGGCAACGGTCTCGACGGTCGCCCTCACCACGATCGGGTCCATCGTCGGATACGGCGGTCTGGGCAACCTGTTGGCGTCGGGTGTCGACACCGACTTCAAGGCGCAGATCCTGGCGGCCAGCGTGCTGTGCGTGCTGCTCGCCGTGGTACTCGACATAGGCCTGCTCGGCGTCCAGCGCGCGCTGACGCCCTGGGCCCGGATGCGAGCCGCCTGATGGACGCCTTCCGGGCCGCTGTCGCGTGGCTGTTTGACGGCACGAACTGGTCGGAGAACGACGGGCTCGCCCAGCAGCTGGTCGAGCAGGTGCTGCTGACCCTGACCAGCCTCGGGATCGCCGCCGCAGTCGCGCTGCCGCTCGCGTTGTGGCTCGGCCACCTCGGCCGGGGTGGGATCCTGGCGGTCAACGTCTCCAACATCGGGCGTGCGGTGCCGACCTTCGCGGTCCTCGTCCTGCTGTCGGTCGGACCACTCGGTAGTGATCGGCTGGGGCCGTACGGTCGGGCCGGCCTGGCCACGTTGGTGTCGCTGATGCTGTTCGCGCTGCCGCCGATCATCACCAACGCGTACGTCGGCATGCGGGAGATCGATCGCGAGATCGTCGAGGCGGCGCGCGGGATGGGCATGACCGGTTGGGAGCTGTTCCGGCGGGTGGAGCTGCCGCTGGCGCTGCCGCTCATCCTCACCGGCCTGCGGCTGGCGCTGGTCCAGGTCTGGGCGACCGCGACCATCGCGGCGCTCGTTGCCGGTCCCGGGCTGGGCAATACCATCGCCGCCGGTTTCGACAACAACGACTCTGACCGGGTCATCGGCGGAGCCATCGTCGTTGCGCTGATCGCGCTGGCCATGGAAGGGGCGGCCGCCCTGGTCGAGCGGCAGGTCGACCCGGTCCGACGGGCCCGCCGGGTGTCGGTCCGGCGCACACCAGCGGCCGAGCCCCTGGCAGCGTGACCGTCACGGAATCGTAACCACCCCACCCCGGAGGAGGGGTTGCGGTCGGCGCCCCCGCGTGTTGAGGTGATGTGTGGCGCCCGATGGTGCCGATCCGGACACGCGTGGGACGACGCTCCCGCGGGACACAGAAGGTGGTTCACCAGATGGGCACTCGACTTAGCATGCGTACGCTCCTTGGCTCGATGCTCGCGATTGGCGCGCTCATGACGGCAGGGGCGTGCGGCAGCGACGAATCCAGCACCCTCACCCCGGGCGGCAGTGACACTCCCAGCGACACCCCCAGCAGCGGCGGTGCGACCGAGGACGAGAAGGGCACGATCTCGATGTCGGGCCAGGACTTCACCGAGATGCAGATCATGGCCGAGATGTATCGACAGGTGCTGGAAGCCGCCGGCTACACCGTCGACTTCAACCTGGTCGGGACGCGCGACCTGTACCTTCCCGGGCTCCGGAAAGGTCAGATCGACGTGGTGCCCGAGTATCTCGCCGGCATCGCAGACCAGCTCAACGGTGACGAGGCGTTCACGACCAACGACCCGCAGAAGGCGTTGTCGGAGCTCGAGCCGCTGGCCGCCGACGCAGGCGTCACGATGCTCGACCCGTCGCAGGCTACCGACCAGAACGCCTTCTTCGTGACCCAGGAGTACGCCGACAGCAACGGTGTCTCGAAGCTGTCCGAGGTCGCCGGCGTCGGCGACGCCGTGACGTTGGCGGCGGCCCCGGACTGCGAGGGCCGCTCGGACTGCGAGGGCGGCCTGACCGAGGTCTACGGAATCGAGATCGAAAGCATCATTGACACCGGTTTTGGCACCCAGCAGACCAAGGACGCCGTGCTTGAGGGCGAGGCGCAGCTCGGTCTGACCGGCACCACCGACGCTACGTTGGACCAGCTCGGTCTGGTACTGCTCGAGGACGACATGGGCATCCAGCCGGCGCAGAACCTGATCCCCGCCGTCAACACCGAGTTCCTCGACCAGAACCCGGACATCGCCGACGTGCTCAACGAGCTGTCCGCCACGCTGACAACCGAGGACCTTGCGATGCTCAACGGTCAGGTCGATATCGACCGCCAGAAGGCCGCTGACGTCGCGGAGACCTACCTCCAGGACAAGGAACTCCTCTGAGCCTGGCGCCGTAGCCTGGTGGGGTGGATGACCTGTTCGCCGTACCCGGGGCGCCTTGGGTAGGAGTCAGTCCGAGGTTGGCGTCGCTGCGCCGGTGGGTGCTGGTCGGGCTGGCAGCGGTCATCGTCGTCGCGCTCGGGGTTGAGGCGTTGCTGGTCTCATATGGCCGATGGTTGCTCGTAGCGGGTGTGACGGTGCTCGTGGCGGCGGTGCCAGTGGCCTGGTCAATGATCGGTCGCAGCGTGGCGTCGTGGGCGTACGCCGAACGCGATGACGACCTGTTCGTCCGACGCGGCATCATGTTCCTGCGTTGCGAGGTCGTCCCCTACGGCCGAATGCAGCTGGTCGACGTCACCGCGGGGCCGCTGCAGCGACACTTCGGTGTGGCCACCGTGCACCTGCACACCGCGTCACCGGACACCCGGGCCCGCATCCCGGGCCTGGTCCCGGCGGAGGCGGCTCGACTGCGTGACCGCTTGACCACGCTCGGAGAGGCGCAGGCCTCGGGGCTGTGACCACAGACGCCCCTGCGGCCGGCGGCTTCCAGCGGCTGCACCCGCTCTCACCGCTGCTGCGCAGCGGGATCTTCGTCGTGGCCTGGGCGGGTTGGGTCATCAACGGGTCTCGTGACGGCATCGACGGCCGCGAGATCGCGGTGTCCGGGGCGGTGGCCCTCGTCGCCGGCCTGCTGCTGGGGGCGACCTCGTGGTGGTTCACGCGCTACCGGGTCACCGCTGACGAGATCCGGGTCGAGTCCGGGGTGCTGCGCCGCCAGTCGCGCCGCATCCGCATCGAGCGGCTGCAGGCGGTCGAGGTGCAACAACCCCTGCTCGCGCGCATCGTCGGCATGGCCGAGCTGTCGCTCGAGGTGGCCGGTGGCGACGACTCCGGCGTCCGACTGGCCTTCCTTCCGCTGTCGCGTGCGGTCGAGCTGCGGCGACAGCTGCTGGACCGCGGTGAGGTCGGCTCCGCTGTGGTCGACCGCGAGACCGAGGTCTCCCGATCGAGCCCGCTGTTCACGGTGGCCCCCGGTCGGCTGCTCGCCAGCCAGTTCCTGCGCACCGGATTCGTCACGGCCGTGATCGGAGCCCTGATCGGCCTGGCCGCCACCTCAGCCGGCGGAGAGGGAGTACGCGCCGTGCTGGTCGTCGGCGCCGTTCTCGGTGTCGCGGGCTTCGTCTTCACCAGCTTCACGTCGCTGTACGGCTTCACCGTGCGTGAATCCGACCAGGGGCTGCGCATCCGCCACGGCATGCTCGGCGTGCGGTCCCAGACTGTCCCAGTCGGCCGGGTGCAGGGGGTGGTGCTGGTCGAGCCCCTGTTGTGGCGCCTCCTGCACTGGGTTCGGGTGGATGTCACCGTTGCCGGGGTGCGCGGCTCGGGGTCAGAGGACGGCCGGCAGGTGGTGTCGACGCTGGTGCCGGTGGCGCCGCGGTCGCAAGCCATCGGGTTGGCGACCACGGTGCTGGGGACCGACCCCGCCGCGGTGCTGTTGCGTGAGCCGCCGCGCCGGGCGGCCTGGCTGGCTCCGGTCACGCGGCGGCGGCTTGCGGTCGGTGTCAGCCCTGGGCTGGTCGTGACCAGGCGCGGACTGCTGCTGCGGCGTACCGACGCAGTGCGGCGAACCAAGATCCAGTCCGTCCGCCTGGTTCGGGGACCGGTCGCCCGTCTGCTCGGTCTGGCCAGCGTGCGGGTCGATCTGCCTCCCGGCCCGGTCGTTGCCCTGGCGGCTCACCGGGACGAGTCCGAGGCCTGGCGGCTCGTGCTGGAACTGGTAGACGTGCCGCTACGCTGAGTGTGCGGGGATGGGGACGGAAGGCCAACATCATGGCGCGGTACTCGATCGGCGTGATCGGGGCGGGCCGGGTCGGTGCGGTACTCGCGGCCGCGCTACGGGCAGCCGGACATCAGGTCGTAGCGGTAGCCGCTCGCTCGGCTGCCTCGAGGACGCGCGTCGAGACGCTGCTGCCCGGCACGGTCGTGGCGACGCCCCGCGAGGTGGCGCGCTGTTGCGAGTTGCTGCTGCTGAGCGTCACTGACGACGAGCTGGCCGGCGTTGTCGACGAGCTGGTCGCCTCCGGGTCCATCCGGTCCGGGCAGATCGTGGTGCACACCAGCGGGCGGCACGGGACCTCGGTGCTGGCACCGGCGGCGGCACGAGGCGCCGCCGTGCTCGCGATGCACCCGGCGATGACCTTCACGGGCACTGACATCGACCTCGCCCGGCTGTCCGGCTGCGTCTTCGGGCTGACTGGTGACGAGTCGGTCTGCGTCATAGCTGAGCAGCTGGTGGCCGACCTCGGCGGCGAGGTCGCCTGGGTGTCAGAGCACCAGCGGACGCTGTACCACGCCGCGTTGGCACACGGCGCCAACCACCTGGTCACGCTGGTGACGCAGGCAATGGATCTGCTCCGCGCCGCCGGGGTCCCGGATCCCGCAGCGACGCTGCGCCCGTTGCTGACTGCGGCGCTCGACAACGCCCTGAACTACGGCGACGCCGCGTTGACCGGTCCCGTCGTCCGCGGGGACCGGAGTACGGTCGCGGCCCATCTGGACGCCCTCGAGGACGCTCCGGTTACCACGCTGGACTCCTACCTCACCATGGCCCGGGCCGCTGCCGAACACGCGGTAGACGACGGGCGGTTGGACCCGCGTCGGGCGCGCGAGATCGTTGAGCTGCTGGACCAGGCCGTGTGGGACGCGACAGCGGCGGCGATGACCCGATTCCCGGCGGACCGTGGCGGCCGCTGATGGAACCCTCGGTCGTCCGCACGATCGCTGAGCTGGACGAAGCGCTGATGCCGTCCCGCCTGGCCAGCTCTCCGGTGGCGTACGTCCCCACGCTGGGAGCTCTGCATGACGGCCATGGCGCACTCATGAGGGTGGCGCGGGGGTACGGCGACGTCGTCGTGGCCTCGATCTTCGTGAATCCCATGCAGTTCGCGGCCGGCGAGGACCTGCAGACCTATCCCCGCAGCCTGGACGCGGACCTGGAGGTGTGCAGCCGTGAGCACATCGACATCGTCTTTGTGCCCGCCGTCGAGACGATCTATCCGGAGGGCATGGCCGGGACCACGGTCGACCCCGGGCCGCTGGGCACCGTGCTGGAGGGTCGCAGCCGACCTGCGCACTTTCGCGGTGTCCTGACGGTGCTCGCGAAGCTCTTCGCGATCATCCGGCCGAGCCACGTGGGCTTCGGCGAGAAGGACTACCAGCAGCTCGTCCTGGTGCAGAACATGGTGCGAGACCTGTGCATGCCGATCGACGTCGTGGGCGTCCCCACCGTACGGGAGCCGGACGGCCTCGCGATGTCGTCGCGCAACCGCTACCTGCGGGCTCGACACCGCGTGGCGGCCGCGTCGCTTGCCCGCGCGCTGAACGCAGGGACAGCAGCCGCGGATCGGGGTGCCGAGGCCGTGACCTGTGCCGCGCGTGCCGTCTTGGAGGACGCCGACGGCATCGCGATCGACTACGTCGCGCTCACCGACCCCGCTCTGGGTGACCCCCCTGAGTCGGGGGAGGCCCGGCTGCTCCTGGCCGCGCGTTTCGGTGCCACCCGGCTGATCGACAACACCGCTGTGCTGCTGGCGCCGGTCCCTTAGCCTGTCGCAATGGTTGACGACGTGCCGGAGCAGCAACGGATCCGACACGAGAAACGTGCCGCCCTGCTGGCCGCCGGCGTCGACCCCTACCCGGTCGGGGTCCCCCGCACCCACACCCTGCGCTCGATCCGGGACAGCTACGACCCGGCCCAGCTGGGAGCCGGAGCCTCGACCGGTACGACGGTGTCGGTGACCGGCCGCGTGATCTTCTTGCGCAACACCGGCAAGCTGTGCTTCGTCCGGCTCCGTGAGGGTGACGGCACCGAGCTGCAGGTGATGCTCGCCGTGGGCGACATGGGACCCGCCTCGCTGGAGCAGTTCAAGGCCCGGGTGGACATCGGCGACCACCTCGCGGTCACCGGGGAGGTGGTCACCAGCCGCCGGGGCGAGCTGTCGGTCCGAGCGGATGCCTGGCAGCTGGCGGCCAAGGCGCTACGTCCGCTGCCGGTCGAGCACAAACCGCTCACCGACGAGGCGAGGGTACGGTCGCGCCACGTCGACCTGATCGTCCGACCGCAGGCCCGCGACATGGTCCGCAGGCGCGCCCGGGTGCTCGCCACGATTCGCGCCGAGCTCGATGTGCGCGACTTCGTCGAGGTGGAGACGCCGCTGCTGCACAATCTGCAAGGCGGTGCTGCGGCGCGCCCCTTTCGTACGCACTTCAATGCGTTCGACCTCGACATGACGCTGCGTATAGCACTTGAGCTGCATCTGAAACGCGCAGTGATCGGGGGAGTGGAGCGGGTCTACGAGATTGGACGGACCTTTCGCAACGAAGGTCTCGACTCGACCCACCACCCCGAATTCACAATGCTCGAGGCGTATGAGGCATACGGCGACTACCTGACGATGGCGGATCTGACGCAGCACCTGGTCGTGACAAGCGCTCGAGCCGTCGACGCCACCGTCATTCCCGACGGGCGGGGTGGCGAGGTCGACCTGACGGGCGACTGGCACCAACGGCGCCTGCACGACCTGGTGTCCGAGGCGCTGGCGCAGGAGGTTACGCCGCAAACGCCGGTTGACCGGTTGCGGTGGATCGCGGCGGAGCGCGATATTCCGCTGCTTGAGCACTGGGAGGCCGGTGACATCGTCCTCGAGCTGTACGAGCAGCTCGTGGAGTTCGACCTGCTCGAACCGACGTTCGTGATGGACTATCCCCGCGCCACTCGCCCGCTGGCACGCCGCCACCGCTCCACCCCCGGCCTCGCCGAAGCCTGGGACCTGGTGATCGCCGGGGTGGAGATCGGGACCGGCTACTCCGAGCTGTCGGACCCGGTCGAGCAGCGCGAGCTGCTGGTGGCGCAGGCCCGCCGGGGTGCGGGCGGGGATCTCGACGCGATGACCCTCGACGAGGACTTCCTGGCCGCCTTGGAGTACGGCATGCCTCCCACCGGTGGCATGGGGTTGGGAATCGACCGGGTGCTGCGGCTCCTGAGCGGTACCGGAATCCGCGACACCATATTGTTTCCGCTGGTCCGTCCCCTCTGAATGACTCGGGTTTGTGCTGCAGCGGTTCATATGGCATTATCCTGCGGCGAAGGAAGAATGGTTTCCGCGGGGGCTGACTCTGGAAGGACTACTGTGGCGCGGAAAGTACAGATAACGCTCGTCGACGACCTCGACGGCGGTGAGGCCAATGAGACCGTGGAATTCGGGCTCGACGGTGTGAGCTACGAGATCGACCTGTCCGCGGCGAATGCCACAAGGCTCCGCGACTCGCTGGCGACATATCTCGCCGAGGCGCGTCGCGCCGGTCGCCGCCGCTCCGGCCGCAGCTCCCGTGGAAACGTGCGCTCGACCGGCCCCGGCTCGGCCGCCGAGATCCGCGAGTGGGCTCGTTCGAACGGCTACACCGTGCCCGACCGAGGCCGGGTGTCCGCCGACGTCCGCCGGGCGTACGAAGAGGCGCACTGACCTCCGGGTTCGCCGCGAGCGAACGTCCGGAACATCGCTGCGCGCCGCCCGGTTGGCTACTGCGACTAGCATTTAGTCCCGAGGTGGTCTGAAGGTCCCGGCAAGGAGAGCAGCGATGTTCGAGAGGTTTACCGACCGCGCACGTCGGGTTGTCGTCCTGGCCCAAGAAGAGGCCCGGATGCTCAGCCACAACTACATCGGCACCGAGCACATCCTGCTGGGCCTGATCCACGAGGGCGAGGGCGTCGCCGCCAAGGCACTGGAAAGCCTCGGAATCTCCCTCGAGGCGGTCAGGGCGCAGGTCGAGGAGATCATCGGCCAGGGTCAGCAGGCGCCGAGCGGCCACATCCCCTTCACGCCGCGCGCGAAGAAGGTGCTCGAGCTCAGCCTGCGCGAGGCGCTGCAGCTCGGTCACAACTACATCGGCACCGAGCACATCCTGCTGGGGCTGATCCGTGAGGGCGAGGGTGTCGCAGCGCAGGTGCTGGTGAAGCTGGGCGCCGACCTCAACCGGGTCCGGCAGCAGGTGATCCAGCTGTTGTCGGGATACCAGGGCAAGGAGGCCGCGACGGCCGGCGCTCCAACGGAGGGCGCGCCAAGCAGCTCGTTGGTGCTCGATCAGTTCGGTCGTAACCTCACCCAGGCTGCCCGCGAGGGCAAGCTCGATCCGGTGATCGGGCGTGAGAAAGAGATCGAGCGCGTCATGCAGGTGTTGTCGCGCCGCACCAAGAACAACCCGGTCCTGATCGGCGAGCCCGGTGTCGGCAAGACCACGATCGTCGAGGGCCTGGCCCAAGACATCGTGCGTGGCGACGTACCCGAGACACTCAAGGACAAGCAGATCTACACCCTCGACCTCGGCGCGCTGGTGGCCGGCTCGCGTTACCGCGGTGACTTCGAGGAGCGACTCAAGAAGGTCCTCAAGGAGATCCGTACCCGCGGTGACATCGTGCTGTTCATCGACGAGATCCACACACTCGTCGGGGCCGGCGCCGCCGAGGGCGCCATCGACGCGGCGAGCATCCTCAAGCCGATGCTGGCCCGAGGTGAGCTGCAGACGATCGGCGCCACGACGCTCGACGAGTACCGCAAGTACCTCGAGAAGGACGCCGCCCTCGAGCGGCGCTTCCAGCCGATCCAGGTGGCCGAGCCGACGATCGCTCACACGATCGAGATGCTCAAAGGCCTGCGCGACCGCTACGAGGCGCACCACCGGGTGACGATCACCGACGAGGCGCTGGTGTCGGCGGCGACCCTGGCCGCCCGCTACGTCTCCGACCGGTTCCTCCCCGACAAGGCGATCGACCTCATCGACGAGGCCGGGTCGCGGCTGCGGATCCGCCGGATGACTGCTCCGCCGGACCTGCGGGAGTTCGACGAGCGGATCGCCGACGTGCGTCGCCGCAAGGAAGGTGCGATCGACAGCCAGGACTTCGAGGCTGCGGCTTCCCTGCGTGACGAGGAGAAGAAGCTGATCGCCGCCAAGGCGGAGCGGGAGCGGCAGTGGAAGGCCGGTGACATGGACATCGTCGCCGAGGTCGACGAGGAGCTGGTTGCCGAGGTCCTGGCAACCGCTACCGGCATCCCCATCTTCAAGCTCACCGAAGAGGAGTCCGGTCGGCTGCTGCGCATGGAGGAGGAGCTCCACAAGCGCGTCATCGGCCAGGACGAGGCGATCAAGGCCCTCTCGCGGGCGATCCGGCGTACCCGCGCCGGGCTGAAGGACCCCCGTCGCCCCGGTGGATCGTTCATCTTCGCCGGCCCGTCCGGCGTCGGGAAGACATGGTTGTCGAAGTCGCTCTCGGAGTTCTTGTTCGGCGACACAGACTCCCTGATCCAGCTCGACATGAGCGAGTTCTCCGAGAAGCACACCGTGTCGCGGCTGTTCGGTTCGCCTCCGGGATACGTCGGCTACGAGGAGGGCGGTCAGC
>JACCZI010000206.1 GCA_013696015.1 Nocardioidaceae bacterium | reverse complement strand
GGCCTGGCAGACCGAGCTGTGGCGGCGGTTGCGGGCCGAGATCGGCACTCCCAGCCCTGCGGAACGCTTGGCTTCCGTCGCAGCGGCGTTGCGTAACGACCCCGGCCTCGTGGACCTGCCGCACCGGGTCTCAGTCTTCGGTCCGACCCGGTTGACCGCCGAGCAGGTGCAGGTGCTGGCCGCGTTGGCGGAGCACCGTGACGTACACCTGTGGTTGCTACATCCGTCGGCCACGTTGTGGGACGGCGCCGCCCGAGCGACGACGAGAGACCTGTCACGGCGCCGCGCCGACCCGACGGCCGCGGTGGCGCGGCATCGGCTACTCGCCTCACTCGGCCGAGACGCGCGCGAGATGCAGCTCGTCCTAGCGGGTGTGCCTGCAACAGACCAGCACCATCCGCTCGACGCGCCAGCGGCAACGCTGCTCGGCCGGATGCAGAGCGATCTGCGTGCCGACCGCCCCCCGGAGCCGACGTATTCGCTCGGACCCGACGACCGCAATCTTCAGATCCACGCCTGCCACGGCCGTTCCCGCCAGGTCGAGGTGCTCCGCGAAGTGCTGCTCGGCTTGCTCGAGGAGGACCCGACACTCGAGCCGCGGGACATGCTCGTGATGTGTCCCGACATCGAGACGTACGCCCCGCTGATCTCGGGCACCTTCGGGCTGGGCGACACCGACGTCTCCGCGTCGCATCCTGGGCACCGGCTGCGGGTGCGCCTCGCGGACCGCTCGTTGCGGCAGACAAATCCGCTGCTGGACACCGTCGCCCGACTGCTCGACCTGGCCGACGCCCGGGTCACAGCCTCGCAGGTGCTCGACGTGATCTCGTTGCCACCGGTACGTCGGCGGTTCAAGCTCGACGACCAAGACCTCGAACGCCTCGCCGAGTGGGTGAGCACGTCAGGAGTGCGCTGGGGTCTCGACGCCGAGCACCGCGAGCCGTACCGCATGGGCGGCGTCCGGCAGAACACCTGGCAGGCAGGCCTCGACCGGCTGCTGCTCGGCGTCACCATGCCCGAGGACGACCTGCAGTGGCTCGGCCTCGCGCTGCCGCTCGACGACGTCGACTCCGGCGACATCGACCGTGCCGGCCGGCTCAGCGAGCTCGTCGAGCGCCTCGGCACCGTCCTCGACGCCCTCAACGGCGAACACTCGGTGCGCCACTGGCTCGACACCTTGTCGTTCGGCCTCGATGTGCTCACCGAGGTCACAGAGTCCGACGAGTGGCAGCTTGACCAGGCTCGACGCGAGCTCGGCGACGTCGCAACCAGCGCCGGGGAGCGCGTCGACCGGATCCAGCTGACGCTGGGAGACGTCAGGGCGCTGCTCGCCGACCGGCTCAAGGGCCGCCCCACCCGAGCCAACTTCCGGACCGGCAACCTCACGATGTGCTCGATGGTGCCGATGCGGTCGGTGCCACACCGGGTCATCTGCCTGCTCGGGCTCGACGACGGGGTGTTCCCCCGCAGCACCGGTGTCGACGGGGACGACATCCTCGCCCGCGACCCGCTGGTCGGCGAGCGGGACCGCCGCAGCGAGGACCGGCAGCTGCTGCTCGACGCGATCCTGGCCGCCGAGGAGCACCTCGTCATTCTCTACACCGGTGCCGACGAACGCACCGGCGCCGAACGACCGCCGGCCGTGCCGCTCGGCGAGATCCTCGACGTCGTCGACGCCACCGTCAGCACCCAGGACGGCCGCCCGGCCGGCGAGCACCTCGTTGTACGGCACCCGCTGCAGCCGTTCGACGTGCGCAACTTCGAGCCTAGTGTGCTGGGCGGACGCGGATCGTTCAGCCACGACCGGGGGGCACTCGCCGGCGCAGCAGCAGCGGCTCGGCCCCGCCAGCCGGAGCCGCCGCTGCTGGCCGGGCCACTGGCTCCGCACGTCGATGCCGACGGAGTCGTGCCACTCGACCGGCTGGTGCGTTTCCTCGAGCACTCGGTCCGCGGGTTCTTCACGCTGCGCCTGGGGATCGGCGTGCCCGAGGAGGACGACCAGCTCGACGATGCGCTCCACGCCGAGTTGGAGCCGCTGGACAAGTGGGCGGTCGGCGACCGTTGGCTCCAGGCCCGGCTCGCCGGCGCCGACCCCGGCGCTGTCAAACATGCCGAATGGCTGCGCGGAACGTTGCCACCGGGCGCTCTGGGGCATGCGTTGCTGAGCGAGGTCGTCGCCGAGGGCGACCCTCTGATCATGGCGGGGGAGGCGTACCGGGTCCGCGACGTGGCGTCGTACGACGTGTCGGTCCCGCTGCCCGACGGGCGGTTCGTGGCCGGCACCGTCGGCGCGGTCTATGGCGAGACCGTCGCCCGTACCGTCTTCTCCCGGCTCGGTCCCAAGCACCGCCTCCGGGCCTGGGTACTGCTGCTCGCGCTCGCCGCTTCGCGACCCGGCCACGACTGGCGGACCGTGACGATCGGCCGCGGCCGCGCGAAGGGAAAGCCGCCGCAGCGCTCGGTGCTCGTCCCCCCGGACGACCCGGCGGGCGTGCTAGGGGCGCTTGTCGTCCTGCGCGACCGCGGGCTGCGCGAGCCGCTGCCGCTGCCGCTGGTTGCGGCGCACGAGTACGCCCACTCCCGCCACGTCGGGGATAAGGAGGAGCTGTCCCGCCAGGCGGCGGGGAAGGGCTGGTCAGGCAGCTTCGACGGCGCCCTGGACCCGTGGCACACGCGGTTGTGGGGCGAGAGCGCGCCGTTCGACGTCGTGACCGAGGGCACGCCGTTCTACGAGCTCGCGCGCGACCTGTGGTGGCCGCTTCTCGACGCAGAATCTCTAGGGCCGGCATGAGCACCCCGCCGCCGTTTGACATCTGCGGTCACCTGCCCACCGGGACGACCATCTTGGAGGCGAGTGCGGGCACCGGGAAGACGTTCACGATCGCGGCACTGGCCACCCGGTATGTGGCCGAGGGTTACGCCGAGCTGAGCGAGCTGATGCTCGTCACGTTCGGGCGAGCGGCGACGCAGGAGCTACGGGAGCGGGTACGCGGGCGGCTCGTGAGTGCCGAGCAAGGCCTGGCCGATCCGGCGACGGCGCGTGCCGCCACGGACGACGACCTGCTGCGGCTGCTCGCGAACGCCGACGACGCCGAGGTGGCCCTGCGGCGCAAGCGGCTGGGCACAGCGCTCGCGGACTTCGACGCCGCCACGATCGCCACGACGCACGCCTTCTGTCAGCAGATGCTGATCGGGCTCGGCATCACCGGTGACTTCCAGCCGGATGCGGTGTTCGTCGAGGACGTCGACGACGTCATCACCGAGGTCGTCGACGACCTCTACCTCCGCAAGTGGGGCCGCCCCGACGCCGACTCGCCGCTGATGACGTACCCCGAAGCACGCTCGCTGGCCCGGACCGTGGTCGGCGACCGGCACGCGGTGATCGAGCCGCAGGGCGCCGATGCAGACTCGGTTGCGGCCGCGCGGGTCCGGTTCGCCGAGGCGGTGCGCGCGGAAGTGGACCGTCGCAAGCGGCAGCGGCGGTTGCGCGACTACGACGACCTGCTGACCCGGTTGCGCGACGCGCTGGTCGACCCGCTCCGCGGTGAGGCGGCCTGTGCCCGGGTCCGGTCGCGCTACTCGGTGGTGATGGTCGACGAGTTCCAAGACACGGACCCGGTGCAGTGGGAGATCCTGCG
>JACCZI010000185.1 GCA_013696015.1 Nocardioidaceae bacterium | reverse complement strand
GATCTGACCACCGGTCTCGACAGCGTCGAAGGCGACATGACCGTCGAGTTCACCGCCGATCGCCGGGTGTGCGAGCTGGTGTTCCGGTTGTGGGCCAACAAGCCTCAGCTCGTGTCGGACGGCAATGAGCTGGAAGTGACGGCGACGTCGGTTGCTGGTCGGGCGGTGCGGCCGCGCTACTCCCCAGCCGGCGCGCCCGCGTCGACGCAAGGCTCGTTGCTGCGCCTGCCGCTGCGCCACTGCCTGCCCCCCGGCGGCCACATCACAGCAGAGGTCGGTTTCGTCCTGCACCTCGCCGAGCACACCGCAGAGCGGATCGGCTGGTCGGACGACCTGGCCTGGTTCGGCACGGGGTTCCCGATGCTCGCCTGGCAACGCGGCCAGGGGTGGGCTACCAACCCCGTGGTCAACCAGGTCGGTGAGATGACCAGCAGCGATGAGTTTCGGCTGCGCAGCCTCGAGGTCGTCGTGCCCGAGTCGTACGAGGTGCTCGGGACGGGCGAGCCATTAGGCCGTGAGGACGGGCCGCTGGTGGGCACCGCCGTCGAGCGGTTCCGCGCCGAGTCCGTCCGAGACGTCGCCGTCACGGTCGGCGAACTCGAGACGTACGAACGCGAGCTGCCGGGTGGCGTCACTGTGCACCTGGGTCGCCCGAGCAGCACCGGCGCCGTGATGGCCCTGGACAGCTGGGCCGACGAGGTGGAGCGAGCCGTCGTCGACACGGCGGCGCAACTAGGCCCGTACCCCTATCCCGACCTGTGGGTGTCGTTGCTTCCCGACTGCCCAACCGGCATCGAGTTCCCCGGGGCCATCCAGTTCCGGGACCTCCCGGTCGGCGCAGAGGCGTTCTCGCTGCTCGTCTCGCACGAGGTGGCGCACATGTGGTTCTACGGACTGGTCGGCAACAACCAGGGCACCTCGCCCTGGTTGGACGAGGCGCTGGCGACCTACACCCAGCAGCTGGTCGACGACGCGATCCCGGTGGTGGCGCCGCTGACCCCGGAACGAGTGCAGGGGCACGTCGGGCAGTCGATGGCGTGGTACGCACGGCCGGTGGTTCGGCGGTTCTATGGAGCCGGTGTGTACGGGCAGGGCGCCGCAATGCTGGCCGAGGCGCGGACGGCAGTGGGCTCCGAGACGTTCGACCGGCTGCTGCGTGAGTACGTCGCCGAGCAGGCGCATCGCATCGCGACCCCGACCGACTTCGCCACGGCGTTCGCGGACGCACCGGAGGCGTTGGAGATCCTGCGCGAGTACGGCGCGATCGGCGAATAACCCGTCTCCGCGACCCTGACCCGGCTGAGCGCCTGGTGGCATCCGAGCTCGGCTGACAGGACCGATATCCACGGACGGTCGGGCCACAAGTCCCGGATGGTTGGGCTAGAAGTCACGGATGGTCGGGCCACAACCCGCGGATGGTCGGGCGGAAGTCCACGGATCGTCATCGTTAGGCTGGCGACATGGCGGCTCGGACACGGGCGGCGGTCGCGAAGCGGCTGCAGAAGGCGGTAGGGCCTCTGACCACGGCCGCGCTGGCGCGCATGGAGCGTGAGCTGGCCGAGTTCCGCGCGCTCGGCGCAGCCGACAGGTCCTGGATCGGCCTGGTCGCACAGAGCGGGATCTCGTCGTTCGTGGAATGGTTCCGCGACGGCGGCGGCCCGGTGACCGCGATCCGCAACGACGTCTTCGGCAACGCGCCGACCGCGTTGGCCAGGGTGGTGACCCTGCAGCAGACCGTCGCAATGGTGCGCATGACGATGGACGAGGTCGAGCGAAGCGTCGAGCAGCTGCTCGGCCCCGACGACGGTGCGACCGTACGGGAGGCGATGCTCCAGTTCTCCCGGGAGGTCGCGTTCGCGGCCGCCGAGGTCTACGCCCGGGCGGCCGAGATGCGGGGAGCTTGGGACGCCCGCCTGGAGGCGCTGATCGTCGACTCCGTGCTGCGCGGCGAGGCCGACGAGGCCGTCCGTTCCCGAGCCGCCGCCCTGGGCTGGGAGTCGTCGTCGCTGGTCGCCGTGGTGCTCGGCTACGCCCCCGCTGACAACGAGCCCTCCGAGCGCGGCCCGCATAACGTCGCCGACGACGTGCGCCGCTCCGCCCGGCAGGCGGGGCTCGACTCGCTCTGCGCTGTGCAGGGTGACCGTCTAGTCGTCGTTCTCGGAGGTGTCGGGGACCTCGACAAGGCGGGCGCCACGGTCGCCGACTGCTTCGGTCCGGGTCCGGTGGTGGTGGGTCCGCTGGTCGGCGACCTGCTGTCGGCGAACGTCTCATCGCGAGCCGCGGTGGCCGGACTGCGCGCCGCAGCCGGGTGGACCGGCGCACCGCGACCGGTGGCCGCCGACGACCTGCTACCGGAGCGGTCCTTGTCCGGCGACGGGCACGCCCGGCACCGCCTCGTTACCAGCGTCTACACACCGCTGCTCGCGGGGGACCGGCTGCTGCTCGACACCGCATCGGCGTTCGTCGAGTCCGGCGGTTCCATCGAGGCGACGGCCCGCGTGCTGTTCGTCCACGCCAACACCGTGCGCTACCGACTTCGCCGGATCGCCGACGTCACCGGTCTCACGCTGACAGACCCGCGCGACGCGTACACCGTCCGGATCGCGATCACGCTCGGTCGCCTGCTCGCCCCGGAGGCCTGACCAAGGCGAAACAGACTCAGCTCAGCGAGTTGTGGGAACCCTACAAATGCGGACGCTCAGATTCGTCATCTCGCAGCACGCACGGTGCCTGGCTTACAGGGCAAGGTGGAGACGTGCTCGTCATCGTTGCGCCCGGTCAGGGCGCGCAAACGCCCGGCTTCCTCGAGCCATGGCTGGACGACCCTGCCTTTGGCACCCGGCTGCACTGGTTGTCGGTCGTGGCAGGGCTCGACCTCGAGCACTACGGCACGAAAGCCGACGCGGAGACGATTCGCGACACGGCGGTGGCGCAGCCGCTGCTCGTAGCGTCCGGGTTGGTTGCGGCCCTGTCGCTGTTCCCCCACCCGAGCGATGCCTTCGCCGCCATCGGCGCCGCAAGTGGGCACAGTGTCGGCGAGATCACCGCCGCCGCGGGCGTCGGCGTCATCACCGCCGAGCAGGCCATGGTGCTCGTACGCGAGCGCGGCAACGCGATGGCGGACGCGTCCGCTCGTACGCCGACGTCGATGACCGCAGTGCTGGGTGGTGAGCGGGACGCGGTGCTGGCCAAGCTCGCCGAGCACGGGCTCACTCCGGCCAACGACAACGGCCCCGGTCAGGTCGTGGCAGCCGGCACAACGCAGCAGCTGCAAGCTCTCGCAGCTGACCCCCCGGCCCGAGCCCGCCTCGTGCCGCTGTCGGTCGCCGGCGCCTTCCACACTGAGCACATGGCCTCGGCCGTCGACTCGCTGGGGCGCCTGGCGCAGGCCGTCTACACCCACGACGCCCGGACGCGGCTGATCTCCAACCGCGACGGCCAGGTTGTGCACAGCGGGACAGAGGTTGTTCGCCGCATCGTGTCGCAGGTTGCGACGCCGGTGCGCTGGGATCTGTGCATGCAGAGCATGCTCGACCTCGGCGTCACCGGCCTGCTGGAGATGCCGCCGGCAGGCACGCTGACCGGAATCGCGAAACGGACGATGAAGGGCGTGGCGACATTCGCGCTCAAGACCCCGGACCAGCTCGACGACGCCCGTGACTTCGTCGCCAAACATGCCGTGGAGTCGCAGATGGACGACGCGCCGACCTGGCGGTTGTTGGTGGCGCCCGCCAAGGGCACCTTCCACCGCCAGGGGGACACCCCGGCAGGGACGTCGTTGGGCGCCGAGCACCGCGTCGGCGCCGTGCGAAGCCTGCGGGACGAAATCCCGGTCGTGGCGCCGCATGGCGGCACTGTGGTGGAATGGCTGGTCGAGGACGGCGACCTGGTCTCCCCCGGTCAGCCGTTGATCCGGTTGCATCCGCAGGCGGGGTCATGAGGCACACCCGGATCCGAGGTGTCGGCACCTACCGGCCACGCCGGGTCGTCCCCAACTCCGAGATCGTCGGGCGCATCGACTCGACCGACGAATGGATCCAGACCCGGTCCGGCATCAAGACGCGTCGCTTCGCAGGGGACGACGAAACCGTGCAGAGCATGTCGGTCGCAGCGTCCCAGGTCGCACTTGAGCGCGCCGGGGTCTCCGCGTACGACATCGACTGCGTGATCGTCGCGACGGTGTCTCACCTGATGCAGACCCCCGCCGTTGCGACCCTGATCACCGAGGACCTGGGCGCGACACCCGCCGCTGCCTTTGACATCTCGGCCGCGTGTGCAGGCTTCTGCTACGGGCTGGCGCTCGCGTCTGACATGGTGCGTTGCGAGACGGCGACCAACGTGTTGGTCATCGGGGTGGAGAAGCTGTCCGAGATCACCGACCCCGAGGACCGCGGCACCGCGTTCATCTTCGCCGACGGCGCCGGAGCGGCCGTCGTAGGTCCGTCACAGCAACCGGGCATCAGCCCCGTGGTCTGGGGCTCGGACGGTTCCAAGTACGACTACATCCGGCAGATCAAGAGCTGGGACGACGTTTTCACCGAGGACAAACCCCAGTGGCCGAACCTGCATGTGGCGGGCAACCCGGTGTTTCGCTGGGCCTCCTTCGAGATGGCGAAGGTCGCCAAGCAGGCTCTCGACCTCGCCGAGATTGGCGTCGAGGAGCTCGATGCCTTCATTCCTCACCAGGCCAACATGCGGATCACCGACGCGATGGCGCGCTCGCTCAAGCTGCCGGACACGGTGGCGATCGCGCGCGACATCGCCGACCAGGGAAACACGTCAGCGGCGTCGGTCCCGCTGGCCATGGACCGGATGCTCGACGAGGGCGCCATTAAGAGCGGGGACCGGGCGCTATTGATCGCGTTCGGCGCCGGGCTCGCCTACGCCGCCCAGGTGGTGACGATCCCCTAGTCTGTGCGACCGGCTCCCCCACGTACCTGACCGCCAACGAAGGAGAACCACATGGCCACCACCGAGGACATCCGCGTCGACCTCGCCGAAATCGTCAACGAGGTCGCCGGCATCCCGGTCGACGACGTCCAGATGGACAAGTCGTTCACCGACGATCTCGACGTCGACTCGCTGTCGATGGTCGAGGTCGTCGTCGCCGCGGAGGAGAAGTTCGACGTCAAGATCCCCGACGACGAGGTCAAGAACCTCAAGACGGTCGGCGACGCGGTCGCGTTCATCGAACGGGCCCAGTCCTGACGCACCCAGCGCGCACCGCAGCGCTCAGCAAGGGGGCAACGAGGTGGTAGCGAGATGAGCACGACCCGAGTCCTGGTCACGGGACTGGGTGTGACCACGCCTGTCGGCGGCGACGTCGCCAGCACCTGGGACGCGTTGTTGGCGGGACGATCCGGCGTCAACCGGCTCGAGCACGACTGGGCCGAGCAGCTGTCGGTCCAGATCGCCGCCGAGGTCGCGGTCGAGCCCGGCGACGTCCTCGAGCGTGTGCAGGCGCGCCGTCTGGACCGCTCGGCACAGTTCGCACTGATCGCCGCCCGCGAGGCCTGGGCGGACTCCGGTCTCGACGAGGCCGAGATGGACCCTGAACGCCTGGGCGTCGCCGTCGCCTCGGGGATCGGCGGTATCCAGACGCTATTGGCCAACTACGACCTCCTGCAGGACAAGGGCCCACGTCGGGTGTCACCGCTGGCGATCCCCATGCTGATGCCGAACAGCGCGGCGGCCAACGTCGGGCTCTTCGTCGGCGCCCAAAGCGGCGTCCACACGCCGGTCTCGGCCTGCGCCTCGGGCAACGAGGCGATCTCGCTGGGAGTGGACATGATCCGGCTCGGCCGCGCCGACGTCGTGCTGGTGGGTGGAACCGAGGCGTGCGTGCACCCGCTGCCACTGGCCGCCTTCGGCCAGATGATGGCCCTGTCCAAGCGCAATGACGATCCAGTGGCCGCATCCCGGCCCTGGGACACTGGCCGCGACGGCTTCGTGCTCGGTGAGGGCGGCGGCATCCTGGTGCTGGAGTCCGAGTCGCACGCGACCGCGCGTCGCGCTCGGATCTACGCCGAGGTCGCTGGCGCCGGTGTCACCGCGGACTCCCACGACATCGCGCAGCCGCACCCTGAGGGCCTAGGCGCCAGCCGGGCCATGGCGATGGCGCTGCGCGAGTCAGGACTGTCACCGGGCGACATCACGCACATCAACGCCCACGCCACCTCCACGCCACAGGGCGACATCGCCGAGGCCATGGCGATCCGGTCCACCCTGGGTGACGCAGCCGACCGGATCGTGGTCACCGGCACCAAGTCGATGACCGGGCACCTGCTCGGCGCGGCCGGCGCCCTAGAGTCGATCGCGACGGTGCTGGCGCTGCGCCACCGTACGGTGCCCCCGACCATCAACCTCGACGACCGTGACCCCGCTATCGACCTCGACATCGCCACCAAGGTTCGTGACCTGCCGGAGGGCGATCTCGCCGCGCTCAACAACTCGTTCGGCTTCGGTGGACACAACGTCGCGATCGCCTTCCGGACAGCCTGAGAGGGATGGCACAGCCATGACCATGACACGAGCGGACATCCCGGCGCCCAGCCCGCCTGCGCAGAAGCCGGTGAAGCTGCCCCGCGAGCAGGACCCGCGGAACCCCAACGTCCGCCTGTCGGCGTTGTTCGACGTGGGCTCGCTCGAGCTGATCACCGACGACGACGGCAGCGGCATGCTCGCCGCCGTCGGGCGCATCGACGGCACCTTCACCGTCGCCTTCTGCTCCGACGCCACCGTGATGGGCGGCGCTATGGGTGACGAGGGCTGCAAGGTTGTCGTCGCGGCGTACGAGCGCGCGGTCGCTGACCGGGCACCGATCGTCGGTCTGTGGCATTCCGGTGGCGCCCGGCTCGCCGAGGGGGTCCTGAGCCTGCACGCTGTCGGGCGGATCTTCCGCGCGATGACGCTGGCGTCCGGCAGGATCCCGCAGATCTCGGTCGTGCTCGGGCCCGCCGCCGGCGGTGCCGCGTACGGGCCGGCCCTGACCGACGTAGTCATCCTCGGGCCAGAGGGCCGCATATTCGTGACCGGTCCCGACGTGGTGCGTTCGGTCACCGGTGAGGATGTCGACATGCTGCGGCTCGGTGGACCGGAGCCGCACGGTCGACGCTCCGGCGTCGTGCACGTGCTCGCCGACTCCGAGGCGCAGGCTCTCGGCGAGGCCCGCCGGCTCGCGTCACTTCTGGGCGACCAGGGCCACCTCGACCAGTCCGCGGTCGACGACGTCGACCTCGCAGGATCGCTTCCGGAGTCGATGCGCCGCGCGTACGACGTCCACCCGTTGGTCAGCGATCTGCTCGACGATGACACCGCTCTGGAGCTGCACGGTCGGTGGGCACCCAACATCACCACCACGCTCGGGCGCTTCGGCGGCCGAACGGTGGGCGTCATCGCCAATAACCCGCTCCGGCTGGGTGGCTGCCTCGACTCGCTGTCGGCGGAGAAGGCCGCCCGCTTCGTGCGGATGTGTGACGCGTTCGGCGTACCGCTGATCGTGGTCGTCGATGTCCCGGGCTACCTGCCCGGTGTCGGGCAGGAATGGGACGGTGTCGTACGCCGTGGCGCCAAGCTCCTGCACGCCTTCGGTGAGGCGACTGTCCCCCGGGTGACACTGGTGACGCGCAAGGCGTTTGGGGGGGCCTACATCGCCATGAACTCCCGCTCGCTGGGCGCGACCCGGGTGTTCGCCTGGCCGGGCGCCGAGGTGGCGGTCATGGGAGCCCTCGCCGCCGTGCGCATCCTGCACCGGCGCAAGCTCGCCGAGGTCCCGGCCGACGTGCGCGTCGCGGTGGAGTCCGAGCTGGCGGCCGAGCACGAGGGCATCGCCGGTGGTGTCGATCGGGCAGTCCAGATCGGCGTGGTCGACGAGGTCATCGAGCCGACCCGCACCCGCTCCGCGCTGGCGGCGGCACTCGGGGCGGCGCTGAGCGAGCCCACGGTGCGCGGCGAGCACGGCAACATTCCCCTCTGACGGCCGCGAGCCAGACCACCATGCATCGCGAGGACCTCAGCAACCGTCGCCGCCTCTGGATCGCCGGTGGGATCGGACTCGTCGTCGCGGGGACCATGCTGGCGATATTCGTCAGCCTGATCGGCGGCACGGTGATGCAGGTTCGATCAGCAGACCCCGTCACCGCACAGCAGGAACTCCCCCAAGAGCTCACTCCCGTCCCGACGACAAGCGAACCACCGCCCACGTCCGCTACCCCGTCGCCGACGACGCGGCCCAGCCGCACACCACAGCGGCAGCCCACCCTCACCGCGACACCGGAGCAGGCAGCCGCCTACGACCGGATCGATCTGAGCGGGTCGTTCCCCGGATTGCCGGCGGGGACCCCGTTGCAGGTGCAGCGGCGGGAGGGTGGCTCCTGGGTGGCGTTCCCGGTCTCGCTGCAGACGGGAGCCGGCGGCGAGTTCACCACGTACGTCGAGACCGGCCGGCTCGGCGCGAACCTGTTCCGGGTGACGGCGACGGGCTCGGCGCGCTCGACGGCCACCGTCACGGTGCAGATCGGCTGACGGTCCAGACCGGGCGCGTCAGACCACCTGGTGCAGCCAGCGCACGGGGGCGCCCTCGCCGGCGTGTCGGAACGTCTCGAGCTCGTCGTCCCACGCCCGGCCGAGCAGCTTGTCGATCTCGGCCTCGATCGAGGTCGTACCCAGTGCCGTCTTCACCACGACTGCCTTGAGTCGGTCCTCGGGAATCATGATGTCGCCGTGCACGCCGATCACGGCGTGAAAGATGCCGAGGTCGGGCGTGTAGGAGTAGCGAGCGCCTTCGGTGCCGGTCGTCGGCTCCTCGGTGACCTCGAAGCGCAGATGGCTCCACCCGCGCAACCCGGAGGCGATCCGAGCCGCTGCACCGACGTCGCCTTGCCACGACAGCTCACTGCGGTACATGCCGTGGGCGGCGGGTTGCGCGGTCCACGCCAAACTGGCGGCGACGCCGAGCACACCGCCGACCGCCCACTCGACATGGGGGCACAGCGCCGAGGGCGTCGAGTGTACGTACAGCACGCCACGCGTCGTTGGGGTCACGGCTCCTCCTGCCGATCAGGTACGCCTTCCCCAGCGGCCTGCGTGGCAGTGGTGTGACCGGTGCTCATTGTGCCCCATCCGCCTGTCGACTGTCGCAGGTCTGCTGCCGCTGGGGCGGCGTGTCGGCGCGATCCGCAGCGGCGAGATAGCGTGCAGTTCGCCGCGGCGCCGAACGACGCCGACAGACGCCGACAGACGCCGACAGAATGGAGACGTGATGAGCGTCGAGGTACGTGAGGCACCCGAGCGCAACCGGTTCGAGGTGTACGAGGACGGGCAGCTGGTCGGCTTTGCCGACTGCTTGCGCGAAGGGGAGGCCGTGGCGATTCCGCACACCGAAGTGGACCCCGCGCGCGGCGGCCGAGGCCTGGCGAGTGAGCTTATCCGGGTCACGCTCGACACGCTGCGCGACCGTGACGAGCAGGTGCTGCCGTACTGCCCTTTCGTCTCCTCCTACATCGCCAGGCACCCCGAGTACGCCGCCCTGGTACCCGCCCAGGCACGGGCACGCTTCGGTCTGCCGAGCGTCTGACGTCTGACGGGACGAGTCCAGCCGCCGGTGTTGGCCTGGTGAACGGCGTGCCACAGCGCCGGAGTTCGAGGCAAAGGCGGGTGCTGCATGAGGATCGGTGTGTTGGGGACGGGCAGTGTTGGTCGGACGCTGGGAGCAGGGCCGGTCGAACGAGGGCAACGACTTACTTGGCTCACCCGGCGCGGGGTGTAGAACCGCAGATTAAGAGTCCACTGCTCTGCCAATTGGGCTAATGGCGCCGGACCCGTGGCGCCCCTGGGTGTGCGCGTACAGGTCGCGCAGGCAGGCCACCTCGGCCCCGTGGTGAATCAGCTCGCGGTGGATGTGCAGGATTAGCCGCGCAACCGGCTCGTCGGCCCAGTCGTTCTCGGTCGGCCCGCACCGCCGGGTCAGACCCTCCTCGCCCAGGCCGCGGACGCCGGCCAGCCAGGTTTGGTACTCGCGGTCGAGCTGGGTCAGGGCCTCATCGGCCGACCCGGCGTACTCCCAGCTCTCCCAGCTCGTCGGGTCTCGTCCGAACTGGCCGGCGCTGCGCATGGCGAGCACCTCCACCGTCATGTGCGCCAGCCGCCACGCGATCGTGGTGAACGGCGCAGGCTCGGGATCATCGGGGGCGTCGTCACGCATGAAGGCCCCGACGCCGATCGGTGCCGGGGAGGCAGCAGTCCCACGTGGCCGGATACTCCACGACGGAACCGGTTCCCAGAAATTCTCCTCATCGGTGAGCCCCTCCAGCCGCGGCCGCAGCCGCCGCGTCCAGTGGCGGTCTATCTGTTCGACGAGCTGAAAGTTCCATTCCATCGCCCTATCCTCTCCGCTCTGACGCACTGGCACGACCGTACGATCACGTCTGCGGCGTGGTCAGCGACGCCCGCCCTCTGCGAGTCCCCGCACGAGCACAGCGCATGAGGCGCAGAACGTCTGACATCAGCTTTAGGCTGAACGTCGCTTCTCACGCTCAGGCCTCAGCCTCGGCGAATGTCGTCCTTGGAGAGGTGCAGGAGCCGCCTTGTAATGCCACCGCGGGACAGGCCAGCCTCCATGCGCTCAGGTCCGTGGCCCGGGAGGATCTGGCAGGCAAGGTGCTGCTCGACGTGGCCAAACCCACTCGATTCCCCCGGACCCGTCGTCGGGCTCGACCCGGTGGGATACGACAGTCTCGGTGAGTCGATCCAGCGCGAGTTTCCGGCCGCGCGTGTCGTCAACACGAGGTGGGCCACGCTTCAACATCGCGATCAACCGGGCGCCCGCCTGACACCGACCCCGCTGCAGCAGATGGTGGCGGTCAGCTGGGGGGCTGCTTGCTGCGGGCCTGCGATCGCTCCCTCACACTCGCGACCGCTCGCTTGATGCGCGCCTGGTTCTCCGGTTTGCGCGCCTCGTCGTACACCTTCTTCGCCAACGTGAACTTCGCTAGCTTGCTGACCAGTCCCATGTCACTCACCTTCGTCGTGTGGGTGTTCGATACCCGGCACCATGCCGCGCTAATCCCCGCTGCTCTCTGCGGCGGGTGAGCCGCTCGGGTGGCCGACGACTGTCACCTCGCTGCCGCGGTTGAAAAACTACATCCTCCCGGTGGGGCTCCGACAGTTCTGACTGGCCGCCGCTACCTCGTCACCGAACAGCTCGGAGCCGCCGATCTG
>JACCZI010000170.1 GCA_013696015.1 Nocardioidaceae bacterium | reverse complement strand
CATCGCGACGGGCGGGCCGCGGCGCCCCCCGGCGGCGCACCCGCCACTACGCCGGAGGTGGCAGGTAGGGCTGTGGAGGAGACGCCCCGGGGCGGGCCCGTTGCCGCAGCAACGCCACCGCGATCACGAGCACGCCAGCGACGGCGGCGGCCACCACCGGCACCAGAACCGCGATCACCAGGCTGACAGTGAACGAGCGCAGATCCGGGTTCTCGGAGACTCCGAGGTTGTCCGGAGCCACCGGCTCGGCGAGGTGCCGACAGGCGAGCTGCGCCGATCCCGGTGATGCGTCATCGATGATCGCGAGCCGTCGCCATGCTCGTCCCGCGGATGTCACCGTCAACAGCGTGTCAGTGGTGCGGAGGACGGGTGTGTCGATCCCTCGTGACCGCAGCCGGCATTCGGTACCCGTCGCCAGGGCGGGCTGGTCCGTCCACACGGCGAGCTCGCTGTCACCGATAGGTATCAGCGAACCTTCGAGCCGCTCGATATCCACGTTCACCGCCGAGACGGCGTGACGTCCGAGCAGGAACGCAGGGGCCAGGCTCACGAGGAACAGCACTACAGCGACCGCGTACCAGCCCCGGCTCGGGCCGCCTGGCTCAGGCTGTCGGGTCAGCGATCCTCGATGCGCCGTTCCTCGACGCGAGACGTGTGCGAGGTGTGTGCCCGCTGCTGGTTCATGACCAGCGCCAGGACGACCGCGAGCGCGCCTAGTGCGATCAGGATCCAGCCCAGCGAAAAGTTGTCGACCCCCGGAATGTTGACGTCGAGAGCGAACACGATGATAGCTCCGACGGCGATGAGGAAGATGCCGACTCCGATACCCATGATTCCTCCTTGCGCAGTGGGGGTTTGGTCCCCCTGTGCGCCGCAATAACGGTACACGGCCGAGTTCTCCGACATTCGTCAAAACGCGTTTTCGTCGAGGTCCATGACTGAAAGGTCGGTGGCCTCGGCGATGAGACGCTCGGCGCTGAGCTGTGGCAGCACGGTGCGGCAGAACCATTGCGCCGCTGCGATCTTGCCTTCGTAGAACGCACGGTCGGTGGCCGAGACCTCGCCGCCGAGCCTGGCCAAGGCCACCTCGGCCTGCCGCAGCAGCAGCCAGGCGCAGACAGTGTCTCCGAGCGCCATCAGCAACCGCGTGGTGTTGAGTCCGACCCGGTAGACGTCGCGGACGTCACCGCTCGCCAGCTCGACGGACGTGAGCTGCTGCACCATCACGGCGACAATCCCATGTACGTCCGCCATGCCTTGCTGCAGCAGTTGTCGCTCGATCTTCAGCCGGCCGTTCCCGGCGTCGCCCTCCAGAAAGGTCACAATCTCATTGGAGAGGTGCTCGAGCGCCTGCCCCTGGTCCCGGACGATCTTGCGAAAGAACAGGTCCATGCCCTGGATGGCGGTCGTGCCTTCGTAGAGCGTGTCGATCTTGGCGTCACGGACATATTGCTCGATCGGGTAGTTCTGCAGGAAGCCGGATCCTCCGAGCGTCTGCAGCGACTCGGTGCCGAGCAGCACCCAGGAGCGCTCGGAGCCGTACCCCTTGACGATCGGCAGCAGCAGGTTGTTGACCCGCTTGGCCATCTCATCGGTGTCGCCTCGCGCCTCCGCGAGGCGTATCCGGTCCTGGTACGTGGCGGTGTAGATCACCAGCGCTCGCAGCGCCTCGCTGAACGCCTTCTGCGTCATGAGCGAGCGGCGTACGTCTGGGTGGGCCGTGATCGGTACGCGCGGAGCGGTCCTGTCCGATGACCGGGCCAGGTCAGGCCCCTGGACCCGTTCGCGGGCGTAGTCGAGGGCGTTGAGGTAACCGGTCGACAGCGTCGCGATCGCCTTGGTGCCCACCATCATGCGCGCATGCTCGATGATCTGGAACATCTGGGCGATGCCCTCGTGCCGCTCGCCGAGCAGCCAGCCGGTCGCCGCTGCTCCGTCGCCGAACGTCATCTCGCACGTGGTGGAGACCTTGATCCCCATCTTGGTCTCGACGTTGGTGACATAGGCACCGTTGCGCTCGCCGGTCAGCTTCCCGGTGTCGAGGTCGAAGTGGTGCTTGGGCACCACGAAGAGGCTCAGTCCCTTGCTGCCAGGACCGCCGACGCCCTCGACGCCCACCGGCCGGGCGAGCACGAGATGCACGATGTTCTCGCTCATGTCGTGCTCGGCGGAGGTGATGAAGCGTTTGACCCCTTCGATGCGCCAGGTGCCGTCGCCCTGCGGGTACGCCCGGGCCCGTCCGGCTCCTACGTCGGAGCCAGCATCGGGCTCGCTGAGCACCATCGTGGCGCCCCACCGCCGCTCGACGATGTGACGGGCGATCGTCTTGTCGCGTTCGGTCCCGTTCCGCCATACCACGTTGGCGAAAGCCGGCCCGCAGGCGTACATCCACACCGCCGGGTTTGACCCCAGCACCAGCTCGGCCATCGACCACACCAGCGGGACGGGCACCGGCTGGCCACCGAGCTCCAGCGGAATCTGCAGCCGCCACCACTCGGCATCCATCCATGCGGCGTAGCTGCGCTTGAACGACTCCGGCATCTCGACGGTGTGCGCTTCGGCATCGAAGGTGGGCGGGTGTCGATCGGCGTCCTCGAAGGAGGCTGCAAGCTCGGTGCGGGCCAGGCGGTCGATCTCGGCGAGCATGCTGCGTGCCGTGGCGACGTCGACGTCTTCATAGAGGCCGTAACCCATCACGGCGTCGACGCCAAAGACCTCGAACAGGTTGAACTCGATGTCTCGTAGGTTGGATCGGTAGTGGCTCATGGTGTCCCCCCATGTCGAGCCGCAACGCCCTCACCATCGATACTACCGACGAGTAACCACCGGTGAGGCAGGTCGCGAAGATGCGGTTCCTAGGCCAGCCACCGTGCGGACACGTCTGATCAGGCCGCTAAGCCGACCAACCCGATCCATCTGACAGACTTTGAGACATGCGGGTATCGGCCAAGTCTGACTACGCCTTGCGGGCGTTGATCGAGATCGCCGGTCGCACCGACGGCAGTCCCGTATCCGCGGAGGAGATCGGCCGGCTGCAGGCCATCCCGCACGGCTTCCTGCAAGCCATCCTTGCTGACCTGCGCCGGGCAAGCGTGGTTGTCAGCCAGCGCGGGCAGTCAGGCGGTTGGCGGCTGGCCCGTCCGGCGGCGGACGTGAGCATCGCCGACGTCATCCGCGCCGTGGACGGTCCGCTCGTGAGCGTCTACGGACTGCGACCGGAGTCGGTGAGCTACAACGACGCGGCGATGGTGCTGCAGCATGTCTGGATCGCGGCCCGCAGCAGCCTGCGCGACGTGTTCGAGGGCGTGTCGATCCAGCACCTGTCCGACGGGAAGCTACCCCGACCGGTGGCGGCGATGACGCGCGACGAGGACGCCTGGCGTCCTCACTGATCGGCGTCGGTCAGCGACGTCGGAGCATCCGGGTTAACCCGGCGCGCGCCGCCTTGCGCAGTCGGCGATGCCGCAGCACCCCACGCGGTGCGGCGGCACACTCACGACGCAGCCTCGCCACCTCGAGGAGCAGCTCGGCAGTGGCTGCGGTCGCAGTGTCGAGCGCTTCCTCCATGTCCCAGTCCTCCGGCCCTCTGCCCGCTACGGCGCCCGGGCGCAGCTCCTTGAGGTCTCCGTGCACGGTGTAGCCGCGTTCGGTGACTGCCGCGATCCAGCGTTCGGCCAACGCCTCCAGTGTGGGCATCAGGTCAGCCGGGGGCACCGGCGCAGGGGTACGTGAGACCTGCGCCAGGATCCGCTGGGCGTACAGGTTCTTGGCGACCGCGCCGAACTCGCTGGCGACCAGCCGGGAGTCCAAGAAGGTACTCACCCGGCGCATCACCTCGATGTCCGCGACACCAAGGGACGGGTTGGCCCGGACCTCGTCCCCCGGAGGAAATCGTGCCGGGTCCGCGATGCCGATCGTGTCCGCGAAGCGGTGCCAAAGGAGCGCCGGTTGGGTCCCCGCCGGAGGCACGGTGACGACGTGCACTCGCTCCGCTGGCAGCGCACCGCCCCAGCTGTCCAGCACCTCGGCCAGCTGCTGTCCGCGGAAGGGGACCGGCCCGGTCTCGCTTTCGCTGTCGTCCTGGCCACCCAAGCCGGCCTTGCCGACGTACGCGGCAAAGCGCAGCCTCCTGCCGTGCTTGATCGACTCCTGCCAGTCCGCGACCACCTGGCGAGCCGGGTCACGGGCGGTCGCGACGACGTGCACCTCGACGCCGTCCAGAGCCGCCAGCGCCGCCCGGGCCTGGTCGGGTGGTGCGGTGGCGAGGATCTCGTGCCCGAGCACGACTGTGCCTTCGCACGCGAGGGCGAGCTTGACGAGGCGCGGCCAGGCCCCGCGGGCCGCAGGCCGAACACCGCCGGCGAAGACGTGGTCGCCCCGTGCGTCGAGAGCGGCGAAGAAGTGGTCGCGATGGCCGTCGTCGGGGTAGCAGACCCCCACCGACTGCAGCGCCGCTCGGTGCTGGCGCATCAGATCCTGCAGGAACGTGGTCCCCGTCTTGGGCAATCCCACGTGCACGAAGACCCGATGCGGTCGCCCGGTTGCCATGTCCCGGCAGTCTAGGCGGCACTGCATCGCCCGATCACGTGGCTAGCGATGCCACGGAACGGCTGGGTGGGCGGGCTTCAGAAAACGGTGCCAGCGCCGTACCAGCGGACAGTGCCGCCGTAAGGTCGTCGGCATGAGCAGCACACCCCTCGGCCGGGCCCCGCACGGCCGAGAGCAGCCCTGGTCCAACGAAACTCCTGAGCACGGCCGGGTCGTGGTCGTGACCGATAACCCGATCGGCCGTGCGGTCGAGGAGATCGCCCGGATCGCAGGACGTCGTACGACGCTGCTGGCCGACGAGGATGTCGAGCAGTCGCCCCTGGAGTGGCTCAGCAGCCACCCGCTCAACGAACACGACGCGCTAGTGCTGTGCGACCACGACACCCCGATGATGGACGCGCTACTCCGGCACGCTCTGGACGGGCGAGCCGGATACGTCGCGATGATGGGAAGCCGACGCCGCGCCGAGGGCGTGTTCTCGACGCTCGCTGAGTCCCTGTCGCAGGAGACGCTGGCACGACTGCACGTCCCGGCGGGTCTCAACACCGGCGGCAAGGCGCCCGGAGAGATCGCGCTTTCGGTGGTCGCCGAGATAGTCGCGGTGTCCTACGGTCGCGACGGCGGCCCGATGAGAGAACGCTAGCAAGCCGGCTCAGAGGCTCAGAGACTGAGCATCGGGGGGAACCGCACGTACCCTGAGCCGACGCGGATGCGGTGGTCGATTGTGGTCGCGAGGACCCGTCCCCCTAGACCCCTCCGGCAGCGCGATGCAATGCCGGGAGTGTGAATGGGTGACGGTGCAAGGCGTCCGAGCTGACGAGCTACAGGCGTCGGTACGATGCAATGGTCTTAGCGGTGCGAGACGCTTGAGTGCGAGCGAGGTTTAGGGTGCAGGACGAAGTAGGCGGCCCGAGCAGGCCGCAGGTCAGCGTTCGGGTCGTATCCGGTGTCCTTCTCTCCGCCCTCTTGGCAGGGCTCATCGCTTGGGTGGTCCTGCAGCGCGGCCCCGAGAACCCCTCCGGAGCCGGCAGTCAAGCGATCGGTTCCACTGAGTGGCCTCTGCCGGTGGACACACAAGCCATGGTGGAGGCTGCCGGTCTCACGTTAGGCCCCATGGGGATGGCAGAGCACTATCATCCGCAGCTCACCATCGTCGCAGACGGCCGGCGGATTGCTGTGCCAGCTGGTATCGGGGTGGATCCGGTCGCAGGGGCCATGTCTGCTCTCCACACGCACACGGCCGACGGGATGCTGCACGTGGAGGCGAGCGCACCGGGTCAGCGCTTCACATTGGGCCAGCTGTTCCAGCAGTGGGCGGTGCCTCTGTCCGACACGCGGCTGGGTGATCTGGATGTGCAACGGGTGATGGCCACGGTGAACGGTCAACCGTTCGACGGAGATCCCGCGTCCATCGTGTTGGCGCCTGAGCAGGAGATCGCGCTGGAGGCTCAGTGATGGAGGCGGAGCGGCGCAAGGCTGGCGGCCGCTGGTGGGTGACATTTGTGGTGATCTTGACGACCGGAGTCCTAGTCTTCGTCGGTCTCCGCAGCTGGCTGAGCGCTGAAGCCGACACCCCAAGCGACACCACTTCGACCGGCCTCACGATCGTCGCGCCGGATCAGCGCGGTGAACCCTTGGCGCTGTCAGGACAGACTCTGGACGAGCAGTCGCTCGACATCGCTGACTGGCGAGGCGACGTGGTGGTCATCAATCTGTGGGGTTCGTGGTGCGGCCCATGCCGGGAGGAGGCACCGGGACTCGTACGGGTATGGCGCAGTACGCGTGAGCAAGGTGTGCGGTTCGTCGGCATAGACGTCAAGGACAACCGGGCGGCCGCCAACGCGTACGTCAACCACTTCGGCACGGACTACCCGAGCATTTTCGATGAAGACGCCTCCGCGCAACTCGTCCTGGCCGGGCATGTTCCGGTCAACGCCATACCCAGCACCCTTGTGCTCGACCGGGAGGGCCGGGTGGCCGCGACCGTCGTCGGGCCGGTCGATGAGGACACCTTGAGGGGTCTGGTGACGGATGTCCTGGCCGAGCCGACCGCCGGAAACCCGTCGGCACCGACTACCGCCAGCTCTGGCTCATGAGCGTCGGCGAGCTGGTCACCTCTGGTCCGCTGGTCTTGGCGTTGCCGATAGCCGCAGCGGCGGGATTGGTGTCCTTCCTCAGCCCGTGCTGTCTGCCGCTGGTGCCCGGCTATCTGG